>CAZFDL010000032.1:0-20846 GCA_964517905.1 uncultured Anaerolinea sp.
GGCAGGATGGACACATACCCCGTCCCTCCGAGCCGGCCGTGGTTGTGAATCCACCCCAGGTTGACAAGGACGCGGTTATTCCGATCCGAATGACCGAAGACGCGGTCCACCGAATCGGGACCTGGTACGTGAAGTCTATCCTTTGATATTTTCGGGGAGTTGAAACCTAAAAGCGATTCTGCCTTATCGCCCAGCAGGGATTGGATGTCAGTTGGCATGGCAATTCTCCAGTTTATTTTTTTCTTGATTATAATGGGTTTGTGCGACTTGCTGAACACAGACACGTATATCCTTGCAGGAGGCTCCCATGGATGATTTCTTCCAAAAAGTAACAAGCATGCAAGACCCGTTCAAGAAACTGGCGTCGTTCATTCCCGGTTTCAGCGGCTACATCGAACGGCAGAACCGCCGCGACGCGGACAAGCTCCTGCGCGACACGGTCGCCCGGCGCTTCGAGGAACAGCACAAGCGCACGTCGCAGCTGCAGACCGAGCTCATCGGTGCGGGCAAGATCGAATTCGTGGACGACGTGGAAAAAGCCGCCATCAAGCTGCAAACGTTCATCGACAAGATCAGCCGCGCGCCGCGCGGATACTCCGGCTTGTTCGATGCGGTGAAGATCAACGAGAAGGAACTCGAAGCGATCTACCAATTCGACGCCGCGTTCTTCGACCTCGCCGAGCAGGTTGGCGGCGCGCTCGATAACGTCGAGCGGTCTCTCGGCGACGATGTCGCGCTCCCGGCTGCGATCCGCAACCTTGCCACGCTTGCAAGGCTGGCGGTGGAGACGTACGAGAAACGCGCTGAAGTTGTTACCGGTACGAATTAAAAAGCGTAGGGGCACGAGATAGCGTGCCCCTACAGGTTTTATATGTGGCACACCTACATCAACGCAACCTCTGTTGACGAAGTTCTCCAGGTCCTCAAAGACCAGGGGGAACGCGCCCGTATCATCGCGGGCGGCACCGATCTAATTCTCGAGCTCGAGCGCGGCGTCCGTCGGGGAATCGAAACAGTCATCGACGTCACGCGCATCCCCGGCCTCGACAACATCACAATCGACGAGGACGGCATCATCCATCTGGGTCCGCTGGTCACGCACAATGATTGCGTCGCATCAAAATTGATTCGCGAACGCGCCTACCCGCTTGCGCGCGCGGCTTGGGAAGTCGGCGCGCCCCAGATCCGCAATCGCGGCTCGGTCGCGGGCAACATCATCACCGCCTCGCCTGCCAACGACACGATCACACCTCTCATGGCGCTCGACGCGTCGGTCACTTTGCGATCTACCAAAGGGACGCGCAAAATCGCCCTTACGGAGTTTTATACCGGCGTCCGCAAGACGCTGATGCAAGCTGACGAAATGCTCCTGGATATTTCCTTCCCCGCGATGAAGACCACGCAGCGCGGGACGTTCATCAAACTCGCATTGCGCCGCGCACAGGCGATCTCCATCATAAACGTTGCGATTCTTCTCGACATGAAGGCGGATCTCGTCACCTCAGCCTCCATCACGCTTGGAGCTGTCGCACCCACGATCATCCACGCGCCGGAAGCGGAAAGATATCTCGAAGGAAAAAAACTCACGGAAGAAGTCATCGCAGAAACCGCGCGTTTGACTACGAACGCGTCCAAACCGATCGACGACATCCGGGGGAGCGCGGCATACCGGCGCGAGATGGTACGCGTATGCACGGCGCGGGGGCTGAAGTCCATCCGTGATGGACAGGAACAAGCCGGGATGCCGTCTGATGCGGTTCTATTGGTGAACAGAAAAACATCGCCGCACAAACTTCCGGCCAGCCCGGAACCGTCCAGCCCAATTGAAACAACCATCAACGGGAAGAAATATTTATTGAAGAACGGTCACGAAAAAACACTTCTGCGCTTCCTGCGGGATGATGTCGGTTTGATCGGCACGAAAGAAGGCTGTGCGGAAGGCGAATGTGGCGCTTGTACGGTCTTTCTCGATGGAAAAGCGGTGATGGCATGTCTTGTCCCTGCCCCGCGGGCGCATGGCGCGGATATTGTGACGATAGAAGGGTTGACTGACCTCGCCCCCCACCCCTCTCCCAAAGTAGAGGGGAGTCTACACCCCGTGCAGGAAGCATTTATCAAACACGGCGCAGTGCAATGCGGTTATTGCACGCCCGGCTTCATCATGTCCGCGGCGATGTTGATGGAGGAAAAAGCGGACCCGACCCGAAACGAGATCGAACAGGCCATCACCGGGAACCTGTGCCGATGCACAGGCTATTACAAGATCGTTCAAGCCATCGAAGATGCCAAGCCAATGGCGGAGGTGAAGCATGGGTAAGTATACGAGCATGACCAGGAGACAAGAGACACCGCGCATCACGGGTGTAAACCCGGTCATGAAAGGCCTGGGTTGCTTCATTTTTCTTCTTGTGCCGCCCCTCTCGTACGGGATCGCGGCCTTGCTCGTCCAATTCGGAATCCAGCAAGGTTGGCCCCTTCCGCCAGAATGGATCGGATACGTGGATATTCACCCGGTCGTTTGGAGGTTGGAGGGTCTCGCGCCGATCCTTACGCTTATCGAAAATCAAAACAGCTTGATCGCCAACCTGGTCTTCACATTCGGTGTGATGATCGTGATCGGCGGCATCATGGCGATCTTCTTCGGGTATTTGTACAAATTCCTGGGACCCTCGCCATACGGACCGACCGATGCGCCGCCTATTCGCGTTAAGGTCAAACGCTACAAGAGATAAAAACCCATGAGCACTCACGAAGTCATCGGCAAGTCACTCCCACGCGTGGATGCGCGCGGCAAAGTCACGGGCGAGACCCCCTATTCCGGGGACCTCACCATGAAGGGCATGTTGCACATGAAGATGCTCTTTGCAGGTCGTCCGCACGCGCGTGTCAAGATGATCAAAATCGGTAAAGCGCAAGCCGCGCCTGGTGTGGTCGCGGTGTATACGGCTAAGGACGTTCCGGTCAACGAATACGGCTTGCAATGGCAGGACCAGCCGGTGTTGTGCGGACCCGGTTCGACGAAGCCCGGCGCGGATGTTGTCCGCTTTGTGGGCGATCAGGTCGCGGCGGTGGTAGCGCGCACCGAAGCCGAAGCAGCCGCGGCGGTCAAATTGATCGAAGTGGAGTACGAAGACCTCCCCATCGTGACCGACGCGCTGGAAGCCATGAAACCCGGTGCCCCGCGCATCCATGAACACATCGGCGACTCGAACATCTGCGTTCATTACAAGATCCGCAAGGGAAATGTTGACGAAGGGTTTAAGAATTCAGACGTGATCGTGGAAAGCGAGTATCGCACGCCAGTGCAGGAGCACGCGTACTTGCAGCCCGAGGCAGGGCTGGCGTACCTTGACGAGGCTGGACGCATCACGATCCTCTGCGGCGGGCAATGGACGCACGAAGACCAGCATCAGGTGGCGCACGCGCTGAATATGCCAAATGAGAACATTCGCGTGGTCTACCCCGCCATCGGTGGCGCATTCGGCGGTCGGGAAGATATGTCGGTGCAGATCGTTCTCGCCCTCGCCGCGTGGAAGTTGCAACGACCGGTGCGAATCATCTGGTCGCGGCAAGAATCCATGATCGGCCACGGAAAACGTCACGCCGCGGTGCTGCGCGCAAAATGGGGCGCAACGAAAGATGGAAAAATAACCGCCATCGAAAACGAGATCATCGGCGATGGCGGCGCATACATGTATACTTCGAACAAGGTGTTGGGTAACACCGCGATCACTTCCACGGGTCCGTATTTCATCCCAAATGTAAAGACCGATGTCTACGGCGTTTACACGAACAACGTTCCCGGCGCGGCATTCCGCGGGTTTGGCGCGCCGCAGGCATTGTTCATGGCAGAAATGCAGGTGGCCAAACTGGCGGAAAAACTGGGTATGGATCCGGTTGATTTCCGCTTAAAGAACGCGTTGCGCGATGGGGATGCGTTGGGAGTTGGCACTCCATCGCCCAGTCCGGTAAGCGTGGTGCAGTGCATCGAAGCCGCACGGGATAGATTTGGATGGAAAACTGAACAAAGAAGGCAGGCCACAGATCGTGGTCCATCGGCAATCGTCCGGGGTCAGGGGTTTGCCGCTGGCTTTAAAAATATTGGTTTCTCGTTCGGTTATCAGGAAAACTGCTGGGCAAAAATTGAACTGCATGGCAATGGTGAAATTGAGCGAGTCGTTTTGCATCACGCGAGCGCGGAGGTCGGCCAGGGCAACCACACCGTGATGATCCAAATGGCGGCGGAAGCGGTAGGCGTTCCGTTCGAGAAAGTGAAATTGGTCTCCTCCGACTCAGCCACCATGGGAAACTCGGGTTCAGTTTCTGCTTCGCGCATGACGTTCATGTCCGGCAACGCAATCCGCGGCGCCGCAGAACTTGCGCTGAAAAAGTGGGGAGCCGAGGAACGGCCTTCGATCGCTGAGTTCAAATACCTTGCCCCACGCACGAATCAATTCGACAATGAGACCGGTCACTCCACCCCGAACTTCGCCTATGCCTGGGTTGCGCAAGCCGCCGAGGTGGAAGTGGACACCGAAACCGGTCACGTGCGGGTGGTTCGTGTCGTCTCGGCAGACGACCTGGGTAAACCGATCAACCCGGCGCTCGTGGAAGGTCAGATCGAAGGCGCGGTGGTTCAGGCACAGGGATACACAATTCTTGAAGATTACAAAACAAAAGACGGACGCGTGCTCACCGACCAACTCAGCACCTATCTCATCCCCACCATTTGGGATATTCCGGAAAAAGTCGAATCGGTGATTCTCGAGATCCCCGACCCGAACGGTCCGTGGGGCGCGCGCGGTGTGGGCGAACTGCCCTACCTCCCCGTTGCTCCCGCCATCGGAGCGGCCATCCACGATGCAACCGGTGTGTGGATCGATGAATTTCCATACACACCCGAGCGTGTCTTGCGAGCACTCGGAAGAATTTAATTTCGGCGCTCTCCACGCGTCGCGCCTCATATGCCATTCCCTTATCGCGACGAAATCAAAGAATTGAATGATGAGACACGCCGGTCGGTGGAAGGATCGTTCATCCAACTTACCCACGGAATAACCCATTACGAATTGGGCGGGAACGAATCGAATGAAATTGTCGTTCTTGTGCATGGGTTTTCCGTCCCCTATTTCATTTATGATCCGACATTCGACTTTCTAACGCAATCGGGTTTCCGTACGTTGCGTTACGACCTCTTCGGGCGCGGATTCTCGGATCGGCCGCGCATGCACAATAACCTGGATTTTTTCGTCCGCCAACTCGCGGACCTGTTGGATGCGCTCCGCTTCTCGCGACGGGTCAACCTGGTTGGACTCTCCATGGGCGGACCCATCACCGCCGCGTTCACGCTCCGCTACCCAGAGCGTGTCAACAAACTCGTCCTGATTGACCCGTGCGGCGCAAAACCTATAGACACGGCGTTGACTGTGCGCTTTGCGCGCATCCCGATCCTTGCTGAGATCGCCTACGGGCAGCTCGGAAGTAAAAATCTCATCCACGGCGTGGCAACCGATTTCTTCGACCCGGCGCTTGTAGAATACTTTCAGGCGCGCTATAAAATTCAGATGGAGTACAAAGGCTTCATACGGTCCATCCTGTCCACCATCCGCAACAATATGCTCAACTCCAACATCGAGATCTATCGCTCCCTGGGCAAACTGGATAAACCGATTCTGCTGGTCTGGGGACGGAATGACCTAACCGTTCCATTCGAGCAAAGTGATTTATTGCGCGAAGCGATGCCGAACGCGGAATTTCATGTCATCGAAAACTGCGGACATATCCCCCATTACGAAAAACCTGATGAGTTCAATCCCATCCTTTTTGAATTTCTGAGGCGTGCATGATGCGACAATTCATTGGTTATTTTTCGCACAACAAATATCGGCTGACCATGTTTGCCTTGCTGGCTGGCGCAAGTGTTGTGTCGGTCGCGGTATGGCGGGTCCGCGTAGACTACAGCAGCTCCGGCAACTACGGCTTTATGGTTTGGAATCTTTTCCTTGCATGGATTCCGTTTATCATCGCGTATTTTACGTACACGCTTGCCTTGTCGCGCCGTTTAATGTTCGTGATCGTGCCCGTTGCTGTGTTCTTCTGGCTTATCTTCTTTCCCAATGCGCCCTACATCCTGACTGACTTCCAGCATCTTGCGTATTGGCGTGATGTTCCAATTTGGTATGATGTACTCCTGCTGATCTGGTTCTCATTCACCGGGTTATTGCTCGGCATGGTTTCGCTCTTTCTCATGCATGAGATCATCCGCCGTGAGTTTGGGCGTTGGGTGGGGTGGGGCTTCGTCGCCGGGGTCGCGGCATTAAGCAGTGTCGGTGTCTACGTTGGGCGATTCCTTCGCTGGAATTCATGGGATCTTTTCAACAACCCTTCCGGTATGGCACGTTACGCGCTCGACCGTGCGCAAGACCCGAGCCTGCAATCCATCGGTTTCACAAGTCTTTTTGCCGCGTTCTTTCTCTTTTTGTACATCACGCTTTACACATTTGGTCACTTGCTGCTGGAAAGACAAGCGCAATCTACGGAGCAATAAAAATGAACAAACAGGATATTCTCCTCCTTTACAATTACAATCAGTGGTCAACGGCAAAGATTCTCGATGCCGCCTCCGGCGTGACCGTGGAGCAATTCCTTGCACCAGCACAATTCCCGCACGGAGGCTTGCGTGGCACACTTGTCCATGCCTTATTCGCCGAGTGGATCTGGCGAAACCGGTGGGAAGGCGCATCGCCCACGCACCTTCTCAAGCCGGAGGATTTCCCAACATTCGAGACACTGCGCAAGCGGTGGGCAGAAGAGGAAAAACTACTGATGGCATTCGTTGAAAATCTTGCGGAAGAAAGGCTCAACAGCATCATCGCCTACACATCCACCGAGGGTAGAGCGCACGAAAGGATTTTGTGGCATTCAATGGCACATCTCGTTAATCACGGTACGCAACACAAGGCTGAAGCTGCGGCCATACTCACCAACTACGGCCGCTCGCCCGGCGATATCGACCTGATCTGGTACTTGATCGAGAAGGCATGAACGGTTTCGCACCGATGCGGTCAAAGCAGCTCGGGAAATTCATCCGACGCAACCGACACAATCTAATGGTTTTCGGGTTGCTCAATACCGCCTGTGCCATTTGCATCGGGCTTGTACTCGCGCGTGTAGCATACAGCGAGTCGGGCAGGCATCTCGGCTTGATCTGGAACCTCTTCCTCGCATGGATACCGTTCATTCTCGCCTATCTCGCCCATGCCAGCTCATGGAGGCGGCTCACACTCTATGTCGCCCTGCCGTTCATCGCCCTCCTATGGTTGATCTTCTTCCCGAACGCGCCATATATGTTGACGGATCTGCAGGACCTCTCGCGCGGCTCCACAGGCGCGCCTCTCTGGTACGATGTCATTATCGTCGTTTGGTGTTCGTGGACCGGCATGCTCCTCGGCATCATCTCGTTGTATCTGATGCAAGACATCGCGCTCCGGACGTTTGGAAGAGTCACAGCGTGGCTGTTCGTGTTCCTGATCACACCGTTGAGTAGTTTTGGCATGTATATCGGCCGCTTCGTGCGCCTGAATTCGTGGGACATCCTCCAGGACCCCGCAGAGACTGCGATCGAAATCCTCGGTCTGGTGATCGACCCCAGCCGGAGACTTGCGGCATTCACCATGTTGTACGCGATATTCTTCCTCTTTGTTTATCTTCTGTTGTATTCTTTTAGCCACATGCTTTCCGAACATAACCTCAGAGCCCGTGAAACCCCGGATCAACTCGCGGCGACCCAGCCAAACGATGCGCTTCGATAATTGCGTAGTGATCCGCGGCGGCGGCGATCTGGCAACAGGCGTGGCGCTTCGTCTATATCGAGCAGGTATCCAGATTCTCATCACGGAACTCGCGCAACCTCTCGCGGTTCGCCGCGCGGTTTCTTTTTCTGAGGCGGTATATGAGGGCAATCACACGGTCGAAGGGGTGACAGCAAACCTGGTCGAAGCGAGTCAACTCAAAACGTGGGACGAGCCGGATGCGATTCCAGTGATCGTCGATCCCAACGCGTCCGTCCTTTCGTCTTTCGCGTTTCCAGTCGTGGTGGACGCGCGACTTCTCAAGACTCCTCCCCAACCTCTCCCAACCTCCGCCCCGCTTCATATCGGACTGGGACCGGGATTCCACGCGGGACGCGACTGCCACGCCGTGATCGAAACGCGGCGCAGCCATACCCTTGGGCGCGTCTATTGGAACGGAACCACACAACCTGACTCGGGCGAACCCGAAGGCGACCCGCGCCGGGTGCTGCGAGCGCCGGTCGACGGTATTTTACAATCCACTAAGCAGATTGGGGATGCGTGCGAGGCAGCGGAAGTCCTTGCCGTTATCGACGGTCAATTTGCGGTGACTAGCCCATTTCGCGCGGTGCTACGCGGAATCATGCGGAATGGCATGCGGGTCACCAAAGGCTTAAAGATCGGCGATGTTGACGAGCGCAACGAGCCTAGCGCGTGTTTCCTTGTCTCTGATAAGTCTCTCGCAATCGGTGGCGGTGTGCTCGAAGCCGTTTTGACCGATTCCCAGATTCGCGGAAAGTTGTATTCGTGATGACCGCCCACCTGCTGATAGAATTTTTTAATAAGGTGTGAGATAATCTGCCCGTGGAAAACGGTCAGGAAGGAATCGCAATTGCTAACCGCCCCAAGGACTACGCCGGGCTCCTTTGGATTTTCGTCGCTGGCGCAATTGGGTTTAGTTTTTTCTGCGCGACATCGGCGATCGCCCTCTCTGACCCAACCCTACCCACACCGATCGTGATCGAACCGGGAAATATTGCCAATCTGGCTTTCTCGAATTTGAATACCGCAGCCGCTCTCACCTCCGAGGCGTTCGCCGAATTTGTGGCAACTCCGTCTCCTACAAGTACATTCACACCCACCCCAACATTTACTTCTTCGCCTACCTCCTCTCCTACCTTCACGCGAACACCATTCATTCCAAGCCGGACGCCAACGAAGCGGGAGGAACCCGCGCCAACGATCATTCTTCCAACGGCGACTCGCACTCCGAGGCCGACCAACACGGCTGTGATCATCGTGCCGGTCACGGGTACACCTACAGAAGTTGAGCTTCCCACAGAGACTCCGGTGCCTGAGCCATCAAACACTCCGGAACCTCCTCCGCCGCCCTAGTCAACCCCTTTTCGACATAAAAAATTTCTTGACGTAAGAAATAAAAGGGTATATACTCGAATTAATCAGATTAATCATATGATAGTTCGAGACAGAGTTTCCCCCGATATTTCAGAGTTTCTTCGTTATCTAGCCGCCCATGAAGAGGTTGAAGATGGGCTACCTACCCTCAATGAACTAAGCCAGGAGCTGGGTGTTAGCGTTGCTTCGCTGCGCGAGCAGTTGGCTGTGGCGCGTGCGCTAGGGTTGGTGGAAGTCAAGCCGGGGCTGGGAAAGACGCGACGCCGCGCCTACTCGTTTACCCCGGCCATACGCCAGAGTCTGCAATACGCGCTGGCGCTCCACGATGAACATTTCCGAAAATTTGCTGAATTGCGAAATCATGTGGAAGCTGCTTTTTGGCTTGAAGCTGTTGAGAAACTTACTGTGGATGACAAGGAAGAACTACTGCATTTGATCCTTCGCGCACAGGAAAAACTTGCCCGCACACCCGTTCAAGTCCCGCACGAGGAACACCGCACGTTGCACCTTAAGATCTTCAGCCGATTGGAAAACCCATTTGTGACCGGCATTCTGGAAGCATACTGGGACGCGTATGAAACCGTTGGCTTGAACATGTTCACAGGCGGCTATGAATATTTGCAGGAAGTTTGGAGATTCCATCACGTGATGGTCGAATCGATCCGTACAGGTAATCATCAGGCTGGCTACGAAGCCCTTGTGGCACACACCGACCTTTTGTATCACAGACCGTAATCTGCGAGGAGCACATGAATAAAGTTGTAAACGATTTTTCGATCGTCGTTGGCACAAAGAACGGCTCAGGCAGTTCCACAGCCAACAACACCATCCTGCGGGCGATCTTCAAGATGGGCATACCGGTTTCAGGCAAGAATCTCTTTCCCTCCAACATTCAAGGCCTGCCGACGTGGTACGCGATCCGCGCGAGCAAGGATGGTTACCTGGGCAGGCGCGAGGAACAGGATATCGTCATCGCGATAAATCCCGATTCGTTCACACGCGACCTTGCGTCTGTTGTGCCGGGCGGAGCGTTCTACTATTCCGACGACATCAAACTCCCCATCACGCGCGTTGATATTGCCATTTACCCCATGCCCGTCAAACAGATCGTACGCGCCGACCCCAACGTGCCTGCAGATTTCCGCGAACTGGTCGGAAACATGGTCTACGTGGGAATTCTGGCGCACATGATCGGCATCGATCTCGATACCATTCAGGCTGCACTCAATTTTCACTTTAAAGGCAAGCAGAAGCCGATCGATATGAATTTCAACGCGGTAAAAGCCGGCGCCGAGTGGGCAAGGACAAATCTCGAAAAGAAGGATCCGTTCTACCTCGAACCGATGGGCAAAACCGACGGATTGATCATGGCGGACGGCAACACGGCCGCCGCGATCGGTTCGATCTTCGGCGGCGCTCAGTTCGTCGCGTGGTATCCGATCACACCCGCATCCTCACTGGCTGAAGCAGTGAACGATTACTTCCCAATGCTTCGCAAACGCGACGATGGCAAGCACACGTATGCGGTCGTGCAAGCGGAGGATGAACTCGCCGCGATCGGCATGGCGGTCGGCGCGGGTTGGAGTGGGCTCCGCTCGATGACCTCCACCTCCGGCCCTGGTTTGAGTTTAATGACCGAGTTTGCAGGGCTGGCGTATTATGCCGAAGTACCGGTTGTTATTTGGGACGTCCAACGCATCGGTCCCAGCACCGGCTTGCCAACCCGAACCTCGCAAGCCGACCTTTCTTTCGTGGTAGGCATGGGTCATGGCGATAGCGACAGCATTGTGTTGTTGCCCGGTGACGTCAATGAATGTTTTGATTTCGGATGGCAGTCGTTCGATCTTGCCGAACGCATGCAGGCACCGGTCTTCGTGTTATCAGACCTTGATATGGGCATGAACCAGTGGATGAGTAAGCCCTTTGAGTATCCGCAGACGCCGATGGATCGCGGCAAAGTGTTGTGGGAGAAAGACCTTGAAGAACTCAAGGGCAATTGGGGACGCTATCTCGACAAGGATGGCGATGGCATTCCGTATCGCACCATCCCGGGCAACAAACACCCATTGAGCGCATACTTCACCCGCGGGACAGGTCATGATGAGTACGCAAAATACACGGAGGACTCAGTTACGTTCCATCGCAACATGGAACGGTTGAAGAAAAAATATGAAACAGCGAAACAATATCTTCCGAAACCCGTGCTGCACGAGACGAAAGGCGCCAGAATCGGAATTATCGCCTACGGTTCTACCGAATCTGCGATCAACGAAGCGCGCGTCCAGCTGGAGCGCGACCACGGCATAAAGACAAACTTTCTGCGGGTCCGCGCCTTGCCACTGACGCGTGAGGTGGAGGAATTCGTCCGCAGCCATGACCAGGTGTACGTCGTGGAAATGAACCGGGATGGTCAATTGCATCAATTGCTGGTCTTGGCGAATCCCGCATCCGCCACAAAATTGATCTCCGTTGCCTATGGAGATGGCTTGCCCGCCTCCGCGCGTTGGGTGCGCGAGGGCATCCTGGCGAAATTTACTAACGGTTCAAAACCCGCGGCGAAGAAGGCGGTCGTGAAAAAGCCCACCGCGAAGAAACCTGCGCTGAAAAAGCGCGTTGCGAAAGGAGCAAGATAATGTCTGCACTTCCCATGGCGGGTGCGCCCGCCAACGTTAATGCTGCCGGTCTAACCAAGAACGATTACCGCGGCAATCCCACCACGCTGTGCCAGGGCTGCGGTCACAATTCGATCTCGAATCAGATCATTGCCGCGATGTACGAAATGAGCGTATTACCCGAGCACGTGCTCAAATTCAGCGGCATCGGCTGTTCGAGCAAGAGCCCGACGTACTTCATGAATCGCTCGTTTGGGTTCAACAGCCTGCATGGACGTATGCCTTCCATTGCAACCGGTGGGTTGTTTGGCGATCACTCGCTCAAAGGTGTGGGCGTCTCCGGCGACGGTGATACGGCAAGCATCGGCATGGGTCAATTTAAGCATGTGATGCGCCGCAACCTGAACATGGTCTATATCGTCGAGAACAACGGCGTGTATGGGCTCACCAAAGGTCAGTTCTCCGCTACCGCCGAGCGCGGACTCGAACTCAAGAAACAAGGAACAAATCCGTACATGCCTGTTGATATCTGCATGGAAGCGATGGCATCCAACGCAACGTTCGTGGCACGTTCGTTTGCTGGCAACGCACGGCAGGTGAAGGAACTGATCAAAGCCGCGTTCGCTCACAAGGGAATTGCCGTGCTCGATATCATCAGCCCATGCGTCACGTTCAACAACCAGGATAACGCACACTATTCGTATGCATGGGGCAAAGATCACGAAGAGCCGCTTCATGATATTACCTATATCGCACCGCGGGACGAGATCATGCTCGAAACCGAATTGAAAGAAGGCGAAGTCCGTGAAGTGACCATGCACGACGGCTCCACGGTAGTCCTTAAGAATCTGGAAAAGGGTTACGATCCCACGAATCGCTTCGAGGCCATTCGCGCACTGGAAGAAGCCCAGCGAAATAACTGGCTGACGACGGGTTTGCTCTATGTCTCATCGGACAAGCCCGCGCTTGCCGAAACATATAATCTGGTGGATACTCCCCTCAACCGGCTCACGGAGGAAGACCTGCGACCAGCCCCCGCGATGATCGACAAGATCAACGCGTTGATGTTCTAGACCCCCTTCCCCCTTCGGCACCTCCCCCAATTCCGTACTTCAGAAAATGGGGGAGGGCTGGGTGGGGGCTTTTCTTATGTTCGAAATCTCTCCAAACATAAAAATCAACGAAAACGAACTGCACTTTGACTACATCCGCGCATCGGGACCGGGCGGACAGAACGTCAACAAAGTGGCGACGGCGGTGCAATTGCGATTCGATGTGCGCGCTTCGTCGTTACCGGCTGACGTGATATTCCGCTTAATTCGACTTGCGGGCAAGCGCGTCTCCAGTGATGGGACTCTCTTGATCGAAGCGAAACAATTCCGCACACAGGAGCAGAACCGCGAGGATGCGATTCAACGGTTGATCGCGTTAATTAAAAAAGCCCTGGTTAAGCCAAAGCCGCGCCGGCAGACCAAGCCCACAAAGGCGGCGAAGGAAAAAAGGCTGACATCCAAGAAGCGAAGAGGGGAAATCAAGAAAGTCAGGCAGAACCGATCGTTTGAGTGAACCATTCGATCCAGTTATAATCGCCGCTTCATGAACAGAAAAGTCGTTGCCCTTCTCGGCGGACTTGGCGCCGCATCCATTTGGGGCGGAATGTACGTAGTGAGCAAAGTCGTGTTGGAAGTCATCCCTCCATTCACACTACTGACCATTCGACTTGTGCTGGGATTTTTATCACTTGGCGCGGTTATATTATTCCGTACGGCAAAGACAACCCAATGGGTCGCCCCAACGCGTTCACAATTCTGGCATAGTTTTCTCGTCGGTGTAATGGGATATGGAATTTCACTCGGGTTTCAATTTACGGGGACAAAATTCTCCACCGCCTCAAACGGATCATTGATTACCTCCGCGACGCCTGCGTTTGTTTTGCTGTTCACATTCTTCCTGCTCCGCGAGCAGATCACAGGACGACAAGTGATGGCATTGGTAATTTCCACGGTCGGCGTCCTTGCGGTCATTGACCCGCGCACTGCGGAATTGTCTCCATCCCTCTTTTTAGGAAACGTGCTTTTGTTCCTGGCAGGCATTACGTGGGCTTTGTATTCCGTGCTGGTGCGGAAGCTCGCGGGAAATATTGATCTGCTCACTTCCAGCGCGGTAATGTTATTAGGCGGGGTCCCCTCCTCTTTATTACTTGGGCTGTCTGAAATAAACTCACAAAGAATCGGCGCGATCACGCCTGGCGTCATCGGTGGAATCCTTTTCCTCGGTATCATTTCCACCGCTGTTGCGATGTTCCTGTGGAATTACGCGTTCAAAGAGTTGCCTGCCACGCTCGCTTCGCTCACCTTCTTCGCACAGCCCATTGTGGGCACGCTACTCGGCTGGCTCATTCTTGGAGAAGAGATCACTCCGCTGTTTCTACTAGGCGGCATATTGATCGGGATTGGGATTTTAATTTCGACGAGGGAAAATTCATCGTAGGTCGGGTAGTTTTGAGAGACGGCGAGAAACGCATCGGGACCAACCGTTCATAAGAGTACGATATTTAATGGTTCCTGTTGGTCTCAATATGCCCGATTTGCAGGGGGCTGCTCAACCAACGGTACACTTTAATGCTCGCCCACTGTGTGCAACAACGCCATGTTCGGAGGTCGCACCGCTCCAACGGGATAACCGCACACCAGCACAACCTGGTCACCCACTTGCACCACCTCAGACCGCATCAACGCGGCATCCACGTGATCGAGCATTTCTTCGAGTGAATTTGCGAACGCAATAAGCTGCGGGCGTACACCCCAAAGGAACGCAAGCCGGCGATAGGTTACGTCGTCGGGAGTGAACGCCAGCACCGGCACCCGCGGACGGATCTTCGACATCAACCACGCGGTTCTGCCTTGCGTGGTAAAACACGCCACCGCGGTCACATTTTTGTCGTTCGCCAACGCCTGTGCGGCGCGCGCCATCGATGCCGCGTCGCTGTGTTCGAATCCGCTCACGCTTGGTTCCAATCCCCATTCCATGAAATGCGATTCAGCTTCTCGCACGATCCGATCCATCATTTGAACCGATTCGACCGGATATTTCCCTGAAGCCGTTTCAGCCGATAGCATCACCGCGTCGGTTCCATCGAATACGGCATTCGCTACATCTGACGCCTCCGCCCGCGTGGGTAGCGGATTCGAGATCATCGACTCCAACATCTGCGTCGCTGTGATCACCAGCTTTGCACGCGCGTTCGCCGTGCGGATGATATGTTTCTGCAGGGCAGGCACGCGTTCGGGGGGCAGTTCCACACCGAGGTCGCCGCGCGCCACCATCACCCCATCCACAATTTCGAGAATTGCATCGAGGTTGTCGAGTGCTTCGGGTTTTTCAAGTTTGGCAATGAGCATTGGCAGGCGCTTGCTGTTGGAAAGCCTCTCCATGGCATAGCGCACTTTTTTCACATCGTCCGCTGTGCGCACAAACGATATCGCGACAGCGTCCACGTTTTGCGAGATTCCGAAAGCGAGATCGGCTTCATCTTTTTCGGTGAAGCCCGCAATACGCAGGCGGACACCGGGCAGGTTGATTCCCTTATGTGAAGATAATGAACCGCCGATGATCACCTTGGCCGTCAATGCGTTGCGATCTCGAACCGAAACCACCTCCAGGGTGAGCCGTCCGTCATCAAGCAGGAGGCGATCCGCCGGTCGGACAGAATCGAACAGTTGGCGAAAATCCACAGGGATCTTTTGCCCGCCGTTCTCAGGCGGTGTTGTCCCTGCGGCGTAGAGATATAACTGTTCGCCCTCCGAAAGTTGAACAATGGATTTCAATTCGCCCACGCGAATCTTCGGTCCCTGCAAGTCCTGCAGGATCCCTACCGGAGTTCCAAGTTTATTAGAAACTTTGCGGATCAAGTCGATGCGCGCGGAATGTTGTTCATGGGTGCCATGAGAAAAATTCATGCGAGCCACATTCATACCTGCCCGGATCAATTGCTCGAGCACTTCTTCGCTCTGGCTGGCGGGTCCCACTGTTGCCACGATCTTCGCGTTCCTCGTCATAGTCTCCTCATCATAATAAACTCACCGCAGGGAAGAACACCGTGCTCCGCGGCGAGTTGCACCACTTTCTGTCATTGCGCGGCGCCTGAAAGGCGACGAAGCAATCTCCTCCACCGTGGGGATTGCTTCGGTCGCTTGGCTCTCTCGCAATAAAATAAAAATCTAGATGTAATGCAATTCTTTCGCCTGCGTTTCCAACTCCACACGAAAATCGGGATGTGCGATCTTGATTAATTGTCTTGCTCGTTCTCGTATGGATTTCCCATACAAGTCAGCGACGCCATATTCAGTCACCACGAAACGGACATGATTGCGGCTGGTCACCACGCCAGCGCCATGCTTCAACATGGCGGAAATGCGTGTCACAAGTGTACCATCCTTCAATGTGGTCGTGCTTGGGAGGGCAATGATCGGTACCCCGCCTTTTGAACGTGATGCGCCATAAATGAAATCAAGTTGACCGCCCACGCCGCTGTAAAGCTTGGGTCCGATACTGTCGGCGCATACCTGGCCGGTAAGGTCAACCTCGATGGCTGAGTTGATCGCCACCATACGCTCGTTCTGCGCGATGACGAACGGGTCGTTGATGTATTCGGTGCGATGCAATTCGATCATCGGGTTGTCGTCCACCCAGTCGTATAAATTCTTCGTGCCGAGAATGAACCCCGCGATGATCTTGCCCGGGTGGAGGGATTTGCGTGCACCGGTCAACACGCCGGCGTTGACGAGTTCGATGACACCGTCCGAGAACAACTCACTATGCACGCCGAGGTCTTTTTTGTTGTGCAGGAATTTCAACACCGCATCGGGAATTGCGCCGATGCCCATTTGCATTGTGGCACCGTCGGGGATGAGCTCCGCTATGAAGCCCGCTATTTTTTCCACCGTGGAAGGATCGCCTTCCTCCGCCATTGGCATTTCCGCGATCGGATAATTCACGGGCACAATGTAGTTCAAACGGCTCACATGGATGAACGAATCGCCCAGCGTGCGCGGCATTTGTTGATTTACTTCCGCGATAATGACCCTGGCCGTTTCGGCTGGCGATTTGGTCAACCCCACTTCAACACCCAAACTGCAGAAACCATGTTCATCGGGCGGCGAAACGTGGATGAGGGCCGCATCCAGCGGGAGAATGCCGCGCTTGAACAGCAATGGAAATTCCGAAAGAAGAACCGGGGTGAAATCCGCCTGACCGTTCTGCACCGCCTTCCGTACGTTCGCGCTGATGAACATCGTATTCACCCGCAAATGCCCATCGAGCTCGGGTTTGACGTAATCAGCGGGACCGATCGTCAAAGCCTGACAGATCTCCACGTCGGAAAGATTCGGAGCGTAGTCCACCAAGGCACTGAGAACCTTTTGAGGGACCGATACATTGCCCGTCAGAAAGATGCGGTCCCCGGACTTGATCGCCTTCACTGCCTCCGATGCTGTCGTGATGCGCGCTTCGTAGATTTTTGTCCAGTCCATCTTAGCGCTCCTCGAGCAGGGTCAGGTGGGCAAGCCTGCCTTGATGCGTGTTAACGCCCTTTTCGAGCGCAGGGTCGTTGGCGATGGCAGCGTCGACACCGTCGTTCGCAAGCCGAACCAGGTACGGCATGGCAGCGTTGACGAACGCGTGCGTTGCCGTGCGCGCCACTACGCCGGGCATGTTCGGAACGCAATAATGGAGCACGCCTTCATCCACAAAGGTTGGATGCTCGTGCGTGGTCGGCCGCGAGGTCTCGAAGCAGCCGCCTTGATCGATGCTCACATCAATGAGGATGGAACGCGGCTTCATCGCGCGGATCATTTCGCGTGTCACCAGGATCGGCGTCCGCTCACCAGTGACCAGCACGGCGCCAACAACGACATCCGCAAAGGTTGTCGCGCGTTCGATGTTTCTTTTGGTGGATATCATCGTAACGATCCCCGGGAAACGGTCTGAGATCCTTTGTAAGCCCGTGATGTCATCTCCGATCACGGTTACGTGCGCGCCAAGCCCGAGAAACGCCTGGGTTGCATACGTGCCAACGATGCCCGAACCAAGAATTAGCACCTCGGCGGGCGGTACGCCCGGCACACCGCCGAGCAGAATCCCTTTGCCGCCCCAATTATTTTGCAGCAAACGCGCTGCCACCTGCGCCGCCATGCTCCCGCCGATCTGGCTGAACGGGCGCAAGAGCGGCAATGTGCCATCGGGCAGTTGTATTTGTTCGTACGCGATCGATGTGATCTTCTTCTCGAGCAGTACCTCGACCTTATCGCGCCGTGTGGAGGCAAGATGTAACAAGCCTGTGAGAGTCGCGCCGGGCTTCATCCACTCCAATTCCTCCATGAGCGGACGCGCAACTTTCAAGACCAGATCGGCGCGGGCGAAGACCTCTTCACCCGAGTAGACGATCCTTGCACCGGCGGATTCGTACTCGTTATCTTTGAAGCCAGCCCCCACACCCGCATCGTGCTCGACGTATAACTGATGCCCGTGCTGGGTGAGGATCTCCGCACCGGCGGGGGAAAGCCCGACACGAAACTCATGCGGGCGCCTCTCCCTGGGAATGCAAATATTCATACAAAACCTCCACACAGACCCGGCAAGCGGCGCCTGCCGGGTCTCAACCTTACTTTAGATTCAATACCTCGCGAATGGAAGGAAGCGACCAGTCGATGGTCTCTTTGTCGATGATCAGCGGAGGCGCAAACCGGATGACATTATCGTGCGTCTCCTTTGCCAGAATTCCCCTGTCCATCAGGGCTTCGCAGAAGCGGCGCGCACCGCCAGCCTCGGGCTTCAACTCAACGCCGATGAACAAACCCTTGCCGCGCACTTCCTTCACATGTGGGCTGGAGATTTCGATCAACTGCTCGAGAAAATACTCACCCAACGTGGCGGAGCGTTCTGCGAGGTTTTCGTCGCGAATCACTTTAAGTGCCGCCCGCGCGACCGCGGCACCGAGCGGATTGCCTCCGAACGTGGATCCATGCTCGCCGGGGCTGAACAACCCCAGAATGGACTTGTCCGCGAGGACCGCCGACACGGGGTAAAACCCGCCGCTCAGGGCTTTGCCGATGATCACAACATCCGGTCGTACGTTTTCGTGGTGGGAGGCGAACAACTTACCCGTCCGCGCGAGACCGGTCTGGATCTCATCCGCAATAAAGAGGATATTGTTTTTCCTGCACAAATCCGCAACCGCTTTCAAATAACCAGCCTGCGGGATGATGACACCAGCCTCGCCCTGGATCGGTTCGAGCATCACTGCCGCCGTGTTGGGAGTGATCGCCTTTTCGATCGCGGAAACATCGCCATACTTTGCAACTACGAAACCCGGAGTGAAAGGACCAAAGTCATCTCGATAAAGCGGCTCGGATGAAAAAGTCACGATCGAGATGGTGCGGCCGTGGAAGTTCCCGTCGGCCACGATGATCTCCGCCTGATGGCGCGGCACTCCCTTGACCCGATACGCCCATTTGCGAGCCAATTTGAGGGCGGTCTCCACAGCCTCGGCTCCGCTATTCATCGGCAGTGACATCTCATAGCCGGTCATCTCGGAGAGTTCCTTGTATAGCAGGGGCAGTTGATCGTTACGAAATGCCCGGGAGGTGAGCGTGACTTTCCCCGCCTGCTGGATCAGGGCACGAAGGATTTCGGGGTGGACGTGTCCCTGATTTACCGCGGAATAGGAGGAAAGACAATCGAGATACTTTTTCCCACCAACATCATAAACCCAGACCCCCTCCGCCCTTTCGATGACGACATCAAGAGGATGGTAGTTATGCGCGCCGTACTGTTCTTCGAGCTTAATGTAGTCCTTTGAATTCATCCATTCACCTCTGATTTTTATTTGCAGGTGTGACCCTGCAGTTTCATTAGAGCACACCGAACAATCTTGCCAGAATCGCCTTCTGTGCATGCAGGCGATTGTGCGCCTGCGGAAAGATCACGGAATGAGGTCCGTCTGCCACCTCGTCGGTCAATTCGTGGTTGCGGTGCGCCGGCAGACAATGCATTACGATCACATCCTTATCCGCCTCGCCGACCAGCTTTGCATTCACCTGATAGGGCGGGAAGACCTTTTCGCGTTTCGCGGTCTCTTCCTCCTGTCCCATCGATGTCCATGTATCGGTGTAGATCACTTGCGCACCTTTCACAGCTTCGTGCGGGTCGCGCAGGAAGGACAACGAACTGTTCGTTGCTTTCGCGATCCCTGTTGCGATCTCAACTGCCTTGGGCGAGAGGTCGTAATCTTCGGGGCTGGCAATGACGAAATCCCATCCTAAGATGGCACAGATGTGCATCAAGGAGACTGCCACATTGTTGCCATCCCCAACATAGGCAACTTTCAATCCTTTATCTCTGCCGAACTTCTCCTGTATGGTCAGGGCATCTGCCATCGCCTGGCAGGGATGGTTGTAATCGCTCAAACCGTTGATCACCGGAATGCTCGACCATTTCGCAAACTCAAGCACATGTGCGTGGTCGAACGTCCGCGCCATCACCGCATGGACATAACCCGACATCACGCGGGCGATATCGGCGATCGATTCCCGCTTGCCCAGTCCGATCTCGTTCGGGGAGAGATACAGCGCATCCCCTCCGCAATGGCGCATCGCCATGTCAAACGAGACCCGGGTCCGCAGACTGGGTTTCTGAAAGATCATACCGAGGACCCTGCCTTTAAAATATGGCGGGTTGCCTCCTTGGAAGTGTTCCGTTTTCAACCGAACAGCCAGGTCGAGCAATTCCTGAACTTCCGCGGAAGTGAGGTCTGAGACTGCGAGAAAATGCTGCATACCAACTCCTTAAGTACAAAGTATATCGTGAACAGGCGAATTTGCCCCGCCCGGCTTCTCACGCGGTGCATAATCACGTGGGTGAACACTAGCCAAAACCCATCGTGATCGCAATTGAAGGTTTGTGAGAATTCTACCGAATTTCCTTCTCTGCCCTAGTTATGAATATCCCCCAAAAGCATAACTTTTATCAA
>CAZFDL010000033.1:0-19616 GCA_964517905.1 uncultured Anaerolinea sp.
CAGCGAGCATAACCATCACCACCCAAAAGATGGCTGTTCGTATCGAGGGCCGTTCAAATTTTATGTTTTTGAGAAAGTTCATTTTTGCTACATCGGTTTCAGGTATATCATATCAAGTCCGAGTCGTTGCAAGCCTTCTTTTGCCCAGTGCCCTAGTAATGCTGAGCCTTCTTCCAAAACATGCATCATCACCGGGATGGCGCGCGGATCGCGGATTTCGGCAAGGGCACGCAGGACATGAATTCTAACGGACTGCGACTCGTGGGTTACCGCTTCGATGAGGGGTGGGACCGCTGGCTTTCCTATTTTGATCAGCGCGTTTGCCGCCAAATTGCAGACCATCGCATCAGCATCATTCAACGCACGGACCAGTGATTGGATCGCGGCTTCATCAGGCTTTTGCATCAGTCCCAGCGCGGCGCACTGGCGTACGCCGGGGTCAGAGTCGTCTAGGAAGGGAACCAGCCAGCCCGTGTGCGAATGAGGCGACTGGGCGAGGACGCGCAATGCCCACCAGCGCGAGTCTGCCTCCGGGGATCGAGTCAACTCCAATAGGGCGGGGATCGCATCGTCACCGATTTCGATCAACACAGGAACTGCCCGCTCCGCCCGAGTTTCGTCTCCGCTGGCGAGGTCGCTCAACAGGCTTTGCAGAACGTCCACACTATTTCGCGGGAGGAGGGACCGGCAACGAAGCTTCTGCAGTGCCAATCCATTTATCGCCCTCTTCGATCAGCATGACCGGGATATCATCCACAATCGGAAATTTACGATCGCAATCCTTGCAGATGAACCAGGCTTCGCGGAAAAGCCTTAGTTCGCCGCCGGTCGTGCGGACACAGTTCGGGCAACGCAAAATTTCCTTCAAGACAACATCAACCATGGTTCCTCATTTCATGACAGCGGCGAATTGTACCACCCTCACGAAGATGGAGAGCGGCACAGCTTTTTCTCAGCCGCCAGCTTTTCGGGGTTTCTCGAATCGGGACCGAATTGGCAAATTGCCTGCCACGGCTCGTAATGCGTGATAAATTGGTCCTGAAATAGAACTGCCCCGTTCTGGTACACCGTACGCGTGACCGTCACATTCGCGCCGTTCGCCGCATAATCCACTTGTTTCATTTCGTTCTTTCTCAATTCAGGATTCTCTTCGAACAATGGCGAAGGCGCGGGAACAATGTCAACGGGTCCTGTTGTGTCCCAGGTTACACTGCGTCCGCTGGATGTGGAATAGAACTTCCATGTGAGCGAACGCCCCGCGACGTTCACGTACGTTTCCATCAGGATCCAGTAGGGCGAATCGTTCCTGAACTTGAAATCTACCAACGGGAAGTACACGGTTGCATCCAACCCGGCCAGGCGAGGATCGACCGCGCCGCTGGCGGTCATTTCGTAGTATGAAACGCGATAAGCATGTGAATATCTTTCTACAACTGGGAAACCCGCGTTGAATACGGTTCTAAATAGCGTGGTACTCACCTGACATACGCCTCCGCCCACGCCTTTGATCGTCCGCCCGCCGTAGATGATCAGCGCCTCTGCAAATCCGTTTTCGAGGCTCACATCCCCCATCAGCTCGCCCATGGAAAACGTTGCACCCGGCGGCACCATGACGCCATGAAAGCGCGCCGAGGCGGTCTGAATGTTCTGGATGCGTTCTTCGCTCGAACCATAAAAATAGGAAGTCTCAGATGCGATCAATTCGGTAATACCGAGGTCTTGTCCGGTGGCAGACCCGGGGATTTGCGGTTGATCTTCCACGATGACCAATGAAATGGAATGTTCGCCGCGCAGCAATGCGTCGTTGATCGCCGTGATGCTGGCGTCCAGGTCCATCACGCGGCCAACCTTCGAATCTTCCATCAGATCGAGTTGTTTTGTCTCATCGTTGAAGATGAATTTCGCGTTCGAGGCCGGCCGATCCACTTCGGTCTTCACTGGCGCAAGAAGATTGCGCAAGCCGTCAGTGTTGAGAACCACGCGAACTTCGGTTTGATCTCCAGTTTGCGCGCGCTGAACGCCAAGCAGACTCGCCAGCACCGGTGTGTCATACACATACGGACCGGGATCGGTATCCGTTGCGCTGGGAACCGATAACGTCAGTGGTTGACTCAAAATTTGCCGGGCTGTCTCCGCTTGCGCGCTTACGTCGAGAATTTGAGGCTGAATCTCCTGGATGACCAGAGAAACTTCGCCATCGGCAAACGATTGCAGTTGTGCACCGAGATAGATCAGGGTGGCGTCAATCTTTAGCTCGCGTCCCAATTGACCGGGAGTCGCAACCACACTCGCGCCTTCAAGGTGCAGACTGGCTTCGGTCACCGGCTGATTGACCTGCGCAGCGATCTGACTCAAATATTGGAATGCGACGCGTTGGTCGAACAGGATGACCGGCGGAACATACGCGCCCCCGCCTCGCGCGCGGATCTGCCCGGACAGCGCACCGAACAATCCGCCGTTTCTTCCCAACTGGTAGGCTGTTGCCGCACTGGACGAGGGGTCGAACACCATGCCCAACTCCGCCGGACTCGCCACCCACACCTTCTCACCATCGCGGAAAAGGATCTTCCCGGTAAGCGGGTAGGACAGCGTCTGGCTTAACTTCACTGCGGCTTCGTCACGCGACAACCCGGAGAGGTCTACACCCGCAACCGAAACGCCGGGAAAGATCCGCCCGGCGTAGATGAGTTGATATCCCAACGTCCACGCGAGGAGGATGCCCAGGAATAATGTCGCACCGCTCACCAGCGCGGCGACGAATTGTGGAAGAACAGGTAACTTTTGATAAGGCTGTGAAATCGTTGTCATTGGAAATCTTTTTTTCTAGTGGCGAACTCTGCCGCTATAAAACGAACCGGTAATGTGATTTGTTCCTGACAGACCATTGCCCCTACTCATTCGGCGCCGAATGCGGGAATCTCCAACTCACCGGAACCGGTCTTTATCACATAGTACGGCATCCACCCCACGCCGAACATGTTGACGTACACATCGGTCTTTTTGGGGTTGACGACCACTTCCTGCACTTGATTCACCACGCCACCCCAGCGCGCATTGACTTCGTCGGCAACGCGGAGTCGTTCTTTATCCAGTTCAGCCAGCTGGGCTTTGAATTGGGCGATGGCTTCAATGGATTCGTCCACGTCGGCTTTGGCTTGCTCGGTCATACGGTGTTTCGATAAAGAAGATGAAAGTTTGCGGGTACTGCGACTTCCGAGGAACACTCCCAGGACATTCTCCGCGTGCGTGCCCATGGCTTCCATTTTCCGTTGTGAGAGTTCGGCCTCGTCCTGACGAAGTTCGCGCTCTTCGCGGCTGAGCTTATCCTCGAGAGAGGCGATCTGTCGGTCCAATTTGCCGGCAAGTTTTTCGAACTCCTTATCGCGCAATGCCCTCGCCGCTTCTGCACAAGCTGTCATGAATTCCGCTTGCGTGACATCGGGACCGGCGAATACTTTCAACGCCTGGTTCGCCCGCGCGGTGACCGAGGAGTTGCGGAATACCCAATCGGAAAAGTCCTTCTGCAAAGCCGCCATCAATTTCGAATCGTTCAAGGGCGCGTCGATCGTGCCAAATCTCGCCGAAGGCGCAGGCGATGTGTCCACATTATCCAGGGGCTTGCCAGTAGTCACGTGATCCTCCCAGCGCACGGTGCCGCGTTTTTCGAGTGAGGAAACAACCGCCGTGCGCGTCACTTCGTTATCCACTCCGAGCTTGCGGTCGAGTATGCGGATCTGCGCGGAGGCGAGCAGCGCGGGCTTGTAGACCACTTCATGCGGCGTTTCAGCAGGCATCGACTGATTCGCCGCCTTGAAGGCTTCAGGCAAACTGAGGTTTTGCGGCAGGAAGAATTCGCGAATGGCTGCTGGGAGTGTTGGTTTTGTATCGCTGGCACTGATTACCGACATTCTATCGCCGATTAACGGTTGGGGATTTGACATCGGTGTTTGGGGCACAGAAGCCATGAACGCAGGTTGAGATACGGCAACCTGCGGGGAGGACGAGGCAGGTCGAAATTTCGAAATTACCGTAAGTACCGCATTGGCGAGTTGATTCAGAGCGGGGATTTGGGTCCGCGTGATCGGACCCGCAAGAAAATTCATAACCCAGCGGGTTTGCAGTAACTCCGGCGCTTTAGAGTGAACGTTATGCAATACGAATACGCGCTTGCCAAGCGTGGAAATCAATTTGTCGAACACGTTGCGCGACACTCCCCCAGCCGCGCTTTCCAGCCCGTCGAGCAGACGGTTCTTATCCTGTTCGGTTTGTAATTTTCCAATGAACCACGTACCCGCATTGGATAAGCCCTTGTAATCCACATCCACCGGGTTTTGTGTGGCGAGCAACAAGCCGAGTCCGAACGCGCGTGCTTGCTTCAACATGCGGAGCAGGGGTTGTTTGGAGGGCGGATTCCGTTGGGGCGGAAGATAGCCGAAGATCTCATCCATGTACAGGAGCGCGCGCAATGAGGTCGCGCCGCTTTGTGTTCGCATCCACGTTTCAACGGCGGAGAATAACAGCGTAACAAAAAACATTCGCTCGGCGTCAGACAGGTGTGCAAGATAAAAAATGCTGTGACGCGGTTTACCCTCTTCCGTGTAGAGCAATGAATTGATATTGAGGGATTGCCCTTCACGCCACGTCTCGAACGCGGGCGCGGCAAGGATATTGTTAAGAACCATTGCCAATTCCATGCGTTCCTTGGCAGGGTAGAAAGTATCGACTGGGAAAGCGCCGAGTTTGTCGAAAGGCGGAGTTTGCGTTTGCAGAATTAGTTCGGTAAGTTCGACGTCCTTACCTTGACTCCACGCGTTCTCGAATATGTTCGAAAGCAGGATATGTTCGCGCGAGCGAAGCGGGTCAATATCGTCTATTCCTACCAGCCCTAGCAACGCGGTGACCGTGCTTGCGATTCGCTCGCGCAGAATCTCGCGATTGTCCTGCCATGATATTTCAGGCGCAGCAAGCGAGGACAATACACTGACCGGAATGCCTGAATCGGACCCAGGCGTAAAAACCGCAAACTGCACCGAGTTTTTCAGGGCAAGCACTCGTTCCTGATTCATCCCCCACTCTTTTAACCCATTGCGCCACGAAGTCGACGCGTCGGTCGCGACCTGTTCCAACGTTTTACCGGACCGACGCGCGAGATCCGAATCGATCCACGGTTGAAAATCCTGCGGGACAAGCTCGGGGAAATGCAGAATTAAATTTGTGAGATCGCCCTTCGGGTCGATGATAATGGCTGGGATTCCCTGCAAGGCGGCTTCTTCGAGCAACGCAACGCACAACCCGGTCTTGCCGGAGCCGGTCATGCCGGTAACGACTGCATGAGTTGTGAGGTCAGCGGGATCGTAATGAATATTTTTCGCCGTTACTTTCTGTGTTTTCGGGTCGTACGCGCGCCCAAGATAAAAACCTGAGTCGGTCATGAGTCTCTCCTAAGGAAAATAGAACGAACATGCTGGCGCTTAATGTACCCGATTTTAATACAGATTACAAGTAATCATCCCTTTAAAAAATTCCTGCGGAGGGTTTGCCTCCGCAGGTGACTCAATCATCATCGTTGTCGTTACTATCGTCATTGTCATTTTCGTTGCTGTTGTCATTATTATTGTCGCTGCTGTTGTCGTTGTTGTTATTGTTTTCATTGCCGCTGCTATCATCATTCGAATTCGAACCATTGTCATTGCTCGATTTGTCTTCTTCGAATTTTATCCTCGTCACAACGAACACTCCGTTTTCGTCGAAGAACCCTTCGACGGTGACCGCCGCGCCAACCGTGGGAATTCCGACGATCTCGGCGCCACTGATATCGGACGGGACACCGTTGATGGTCCAGAAATCGCCATTCAGAATATCGAGATTGCCGTCGAACTTGACCTCGCCCACCCCTGGGGTTTGGGTTGAGACGCTAATCGGCGTCTCCCCTCCAGAATCAGATATTGATTCGTTATCGTTTTCTGGCCCGTCTTCATCTTCGATGTCAGGCAGGCTCGACCCCGGCGGGAGCACCTCGATGCTCTTCGCCAACACAGAACCATCGGGTTGCGTTGATCCCTTGACCCGTACGGCAGAACTTACCTGCACCGTTTGTGCGGGCAGATCCGTTTGGGGTGAGATAACCACGGGGAATCCAGCTACCAGCCATCCCGTGGCGGTTTGACGCGTCACGAGTCCGCTAAACGTTACTTCGGCGGCGCGTCCATTGGTTATCAGCTCGCGTAGTTCTTCGATCCGTTCGTTTTCGTGCTTTACTTCGAGTGCGTCGCGAAGCGCGGTATTGAACGTGAACCACAGTTGCAAATTCTCCCATGAGCGTTTGACCGGATACAAATTTTCACCCGGCAGCGACGTGGTTGCCGCGCCGACCAGACTCGTTCCGCTGGCAAACAGGAGGAAAAGAACTGCCAGCGTGGTAGCGAGCCGTCGCAGCGGGGCAAACCAGTCAATTCGAACGTGAGTAGCCGCACTTGATTCGCGCAACTCCGCCGCGCGTTGAAGAATCATCGCGCGATTCTTACGCGTGACATCGTCCGAAGGTTCAGGCACAGAAATCTGCTTTGCGCCTCTTGAGGCTTCAAGGAGTGGACGAAGCTCATCGGCATACTCTGGATAGCGAAGAAGGACGGTCTCGATCTCCGCACCGTGTTCGATTTCGTGCAGGCAGGTTTCAAGTACATCGTATAAATTATTCATGAGCCGCTGCCCCGATCTGGCGCTGGAGCGAAGCCAGCGCACGGAATTGGAGAGCCTTCACCGCATTTATATTCTTATTCAGGTGCGTTGCAGTCTCTGCGAGCGAATAACCCTGACCAAAACGCAACGCCAGCACATGTTGTTGTTCCTCCGTCAATGAAACCAGCGCGACGCGCAAGGTGCGCATCTCCTCGCGCGAATCCACATTGGCCGGAATATCTGCGGTATCGTCGGTCAGAGAATCGGGTAATTCCGATTCGGGACGCCGATATTTCTTGCGCAAATGATCGTTGACGGTGTTTGAAGCGGTGGCAAGCAACCACCCCTTTAAGCTGGTTTGCGGACCCTGCCGCCTGTTCGCGGCTTCGAGCAAACGCACGAAGACATCGCTGGCAAGATCTTCGGCCGCCGAATCGTCGTCCACCCTGTATCGAACGTACCGATAGATCTCGGAATAATACTGGTCATAGATCGCGCCGACGGTTTGCGGATCCAGCATGTGCAGATCCGTAAGCGCACGTGACTCGTTGAATTCAGACATGGATTGTCTAAATCTCCGTATGAGAATTTCAAAACCTGACTCTCGTGAATAACAAAATGAGTATAACATTCAACACAATTATGGTTGCGCGATCACTTCGAAGAGCACCGCCTGATCATCGCGATATACTTCCTTCATTCCCTCATCCAACTTCGCCGCACGAAGAAAGCCACCATGCTTCAAGTCGGTATGAACGAAATGAGAGCCGAATTTTTCGAGGATGATTTGTGAGGGAGACTCTACATTGCCCCTGGTGATCTCCACCCAGAGCGCGTACAAGGCCGGATCATAAAGTTGCATGTACGTTGGGTCGAGCCCGATCAGATAGGTGTTGTGCGTGTTGTAATAGAACAAGCGGGGGAAATCATCCCAGTCCGTCTGAAAAACGCGTTCGCCGGCGGTCGTGTTTTCAGCCAGCCACGCGGACGCGCCCGCGTACAAGTCGTATGGTTTGGAATTTTCGATCGCATCGCGCGCGCGGGGAACTGACACTGCCAAACTAAATACGACCGCAACACCCAGCAGGGATTGGGCGAGGCGGTTGGACGATGAACCTGCGGGGTTCGAGAGGAACGGTGCCCATGCAAATGCGGCATAGATCAATGCGAAGGGAGGAAAATATTCCACAAAGCGCCGCGCTTGAAAAAGCATCAATCCGAACAGGAGAGTGGCGAGCAGGGCGAACGCAGTCCGCACATCCATTTTTCTGCCCGAAAGCCCAAGCGCAAAAATGCCGCTGGCAAACGCGATCAGCGCGGGCAGTGAATTTTCCAGCAGCTGTTTGGTCTCGTAGGGAAACCACTCGTTACCCACGCGGACCGAGGTGGCATCCGTGAGTTTCGGGAGCATGTGATGATACGAAAAAATAACATTTTGCGGAAAGTACGGGTTGATGACCAGCCCGGCTACGATCCCGATACCGATAAAGATCATGGGACGGAACTCGAAGCGTCGCTCGATCATCGCTACGGCAAGAAAGTGCAACATAGCCAGTGCAAGGATTAGCGGGAAGGCATTGTACATCCACACATATAGAAATGACAGCAGGGCAAGATGTTTGTGTTTGCCTTCCAGCAACCATATACATCCGACCGCAAGCACAGCCAGCGAAAGCGATTGTGCGCGCGTCACGCTCATGCGGTAAAGGAACGCGTCCGAAATACCCAGCAGGGCAAGCGCCCACAGCCATGCGTATGGAATCTTCTGCCGATCGAACAGGAACCAGATCGATAGAAAGGCAAGGCTGGCAAAGATGACCGCCGACCATTTCGCTCCGATGCGCAGGTCGCCAAACGTGAAGGGAATGAGGGCAACGTGATACAGGAAGTGATGATCGTAAAAATCCCTGGCGTTAAGAATGGAGAGAGGTAGCCAGTTGAACATTGGCTTCAAACTTTCCTCGCGCATGATCTCAGCAAGCCGGATGTGATAGAACCCGTCGTTGTCGGGCAGGTCGGGTGTCGCAAACTGAATAAATGCCATGCCGAGGGCAAAGACCGCGAACAATAGCAGCGGAACAAACCGGGAGGAAGTGGAATGGTTCATTGGAGGGTAGCCGGAGGATACGAGCGGCTCGTCCGGAACTCACATTCCGGACGAGCCAACATCTATCGCTTAGGAACTGCGGCAATTAATCGTCGTCGTTGTCGTTCCCGTCATCATCATCATCGTTGGAGTTACCACCATTTCCGCCATTGTCATTTGAATTACCGCCGCCGCCATTGTCGTTCGAACTATTATCGTTGCTGTCGTTATCGTTGGAATTCCCGTTATCATCGCCATTGGAATTGCCGTCGTTGGAGTTGTCGTCATCCGAGCCGTCCGACTTTTCGATCTCACGAATGGTGAATGTCCCGTCCGCATTGACGATCACATGGAGCTTCACCTGGTCCCCGACCGCGATGGCATCTTTGAACTCAGTGAAGCTTGCGAACTGGTACGTGACACCGTTGATCGTGACCGAGTCGGCGCTGATGGCTTCGACCACGCCGAACACCTCGCCGGCATCATCTCCATTGTCATTGGAACCATCGTCATTGCCGTTATCATCGTTCGAGTTGGCATTGCTGTTGGAATTTCCATCGTTCGTATTTCCAACATCGTTTGAGTTGCCGCCATTGGCGTTATCGTCTGACACCGTTGAGGTTTCGATTTTTAACGCAACGACGGTTCCATCCGCCGATACCTTGCCTTCCACTTTGACGATCAAGCCGACCGTAATATTTGGGTCCAATGCCGCCGCCGGATCAACGGTAACAGCCTGACCACTGATGACCCATTGACTCCCGTTCATGGATTCCACGACCCCGGTGAAGACAACTTCCTTTTCCAGCACCTTGGGAGCAACCTCCGAAGCCGACGACTGCGGGAGCGTTCCACCGCAAGCGCTGAGCAGATAAGCGCCCACCAGTAGAAGCGAAACAAGAGCGAACCGATTGATTTTGAACATTTTGCCTCCGAGCAAGTATTTGATTTCATCTGATTGGTCGCCGAAGGCGGGGAAAAGTTACGGGTAAAGAAACTCCCGCTTAGCGCGGGAGGTGGACTTTGAACCAATCTCTCTTCTACAAGGTCGGGTTATCGAGGCGGATGCCATGTCCGCGCACAGTATCGATGAACTGGTGCGTCGGATCGAGCGCGGCAAGGCGGTCGCGCAAACGACGGATCAGCGCGTCCAGGGCTTGATCAGATACCCCCGCCGATTGATCGTCGCCCCACACCGCCGCAACCAGATCGGGGCGGCTGACCACCTGTCCTTGTGTATCGTACAATAACCAAAGCAGTCGAAATTGCTGAGCAGAAAGCGGAGGATCCAGTTCCTGTTGACGCACCCAGACGCGTCGTGATTTTTGATCCATGATCAACCGGCCCGGTTTGCCGCCCTCCAGCAAAGGCATGGTTGCATCTGAAGTAAGGAATTGGAATTGCTGGGCAATACCCACGGCAATGCGATCGCCATCCTGCAAAACGACTGGTGCGGTAAGCATCGTGCCGTTATGATACGTTCCGTTCTTGCTTCCCAGATCCTCCAACATGATTCCTTCCTGGGTGGGCGTTAGGCGCGCATGGAAACGCGAGATCTGCCGGTCGCTCACCACCACGTCACAGGTGGATTCACGCCCGAGCACGATCGTGTCGCTCAATTGCCAGCGCTGACCTTTCAGGGGTCCTTCATCGGCAATTAACAAGGGGTAATCTTGATTCGATCGGATCATGGAAGTTCCAGGCAAAACAGGTGACAAGGTCATCGAATTAAGTTTATAATACGCAACCGACTCGTCGAGAGATTGTTTGTCTGTTTCGATGAGCCGGGCTTGAAATATAGCATAAACATGCGTTTCTGTGCAGAACCCACGCCGAAATGAGTTTGCACAAACGCACCTGGTTAGAGTTCTTCATTAAGGACAATCATGTTGCCACCCCTCAAGGGCGGGGATGTCTTGCGCGGCCGCTACCGCATCCGTGAACGGATCGGCCAGGGCGGCATGGGCTCGATCTACCTCGCCGATGATACACGCCTAAAGGGACGCGAATGCGCATTGAAAGAGGTCGAATACGATCGCGCGCTCCCAGAGAAGATTCGCGAAGAAGCCCGCGAGCAGTTTTTGCGCGAGGCCACGGTGCTTGCGCGTCTCGACCACCCGAACCTGCCCAAAGTTTCCGACTTCTTTTCGAACGGCCCGCGTGATTATCTTGTGATGGATTATGTGCCCGGCAACGACCTGCGGCACATGATGCTCGAGGCAAAGCACCAACAAAAATTCCTGCCCGAAAAGGAAGTGCTGGCATGGGCAGACCAGATCGCCAGCGCGCTCACCTACTTGCACAGCCAGGATCCGCCCATCGTGCACCGCGATATTAAGCCGAGCAACTTGAAACTGATGCCCTACGGGTTGATCAAACTGGTGGATTTTGGTCTGGTGAAAATTCTCGCACCTGAAGAGGTGACGATCACCATCATTCAAGGACAAGGCACCGCGTTGTATACACCGCTGGAACAATACGGCGGAAGCGATGTGCACACCGATGTCCGTTCGGATATTTACGCCTTGGGCGCAACCCTCTATCACTTGTTGACAAACCAATCCCCCGCGGATGCGCGCAAACGATTCCTTTCGCCGGAAAGCCTGATTCCCATACGGGAGATCAATCCCTCCGTGTCACAGCGAACCGATAAGGCTGTGCAATGGGCGATGTCACTACATCCGGATGAACGTCCGGAAACGGCGGATGAATTCCGAAAAGCGCTGCTTGGATACAGCGAATCTCCGACCCTTCCCCTTCCTGCGCGGCGGGCACGCCCTCAAACGGTATTCGATTATCTCGCAAGCCCGACCGAGACCACCCTCGCCTGGAGTGCGGCTGTGTTATTGCTTGTCAGTTTACTCGCGACCCTTGCCCGCTGAACCATCTCATCCAAACCCACGCGACCAGCATCCCTAGAAATTCGCCACCGAAAATCAAAATCAATACCCCAAATGTGCCGCTCCTGGACGCGATCCAATCCGCCGCGCCAGGGAAGCCCAGCGCGAGGTAGTTGTACATGAGAAGTCCGCCGATGATCGCGCATAGGGTATACCGTAATGCCCAACGCGTCGTGATCAGGCTGTTCACAGCCCAGTAGACCAGTGCCGCACCACCCGCAAGAGCAAGCAGGGCGAGCATCCACGCGCCGAGGCGTGGATATCCCTCCGGTGAGATCAGATCACTGGTCTGTACTGCCGTCGGCGTGGGAGTCACAAGAACAGGTGTGGTGCTTACCACCGGCACAACCACAGTGACTGCAACACCCGCATCTGAAGCGTCGAATTGCAGAACCTCCGAGATCAGCGCCGGTTCACTGACCACGCGGATCTCGACCTTGCCGGGCTTATCGATGATGAATGACGCGCGCGCGACCCCACTCAGGGTGGGCGCTTCGAATTGCTGCAAGATCGCCCCGCTTTCATCACGAGTGGTCAGGGTGAAGCGTACGATCGTCCCATCCGGCACGACACGATTGTTATGATCAAAGATAGGACCGGCACGAAGGTTGATTAGGTCCCCGATTTTATAGGAGGGAATCGCTGTTGGTTCGGCGGTTGCCTCATCCGGTGCTGGAGTGGTCGGCGAAGCCGAGCCCTCCAGCATTAGCGGGATGATCTGCGCATCATTCGGCGAGGTCGCCCTGATCAAGTCGTAGCCAACGGCCGGCACTGAAACCGGTGATGCCCCCTGCAAGGTGACTTGCTGAAACAACAGCCGCGCGGCGAAATCTACGAACGGGGGCTGACGACTGTAGAGCGCATAGTAGGCGGTCAATTTCGAAATATCAGTGGCATCCAAATAATAGGGTGCGGTGAATGAAAACAAGATGATATTCTTGTTGCGAATCAAATTGGGTTGCTCGGCGAAGAAGCGGCGAAGCAGCGGGAGTTGTTCATTGCCTACATCAGCCAACAAGATTACGATCCAGGTTGCGCTTTGCAGCGCGCTCTCGATATTGGTCTCGGTTTCACCGTCAAGCAACTCCTCCACATCGCGGAAGGCGAACGAACTCAAGCGACTCGAAAACACCTGCCCGCTCCCTTGTTGACCGTAAAGCCGCAGAACGTTGCGCTGGAGGGAATCCAAAGCGATCGTGTCGCGCACCACACAACCACTACATTGTTGATAGGTGGAGGTGTCTGTCAGGAATACGATGCGGTCGGTCAGGTCGGGGGGAGACGGCAGGAGCGCATTCAATTCCTGAGGATCCGGGCTGATGAGCGTCGCTGCGCGACTGGCGACATCCAACACGACTTGTTGGGATACGCCGACCGCATCGAGGTCGGCGCGTGGCGACAACACGTTCGAGAGAGTGAAAATATCATACATACGGAACTTTTGTGCAAGGATCCGACCCACCGCCTCGTCGACGCGCAGCGCAAAAGCGCGATCGCGGCGATATTCCTGCACAAAGAAATCGAGTATCTCCCGCGTGGCAGTGTACGTATCGCGATCTTCGCTGCGGGAGGAAATATTGCCCAGATACAACAGGTCATTGCCCGCCAGGAATGCATCGCGTGCAACGGAACGCACGGAAAAATTCTCGCCGCCTTGTGAATAGAATCCACGCACGGCATCGCTTCCCAACGCATCGCTGACGATCAATCCGCCATTCGAGCGCCAGGTCGCAAACTCCGGCAGTGACAGGATCGCGGATAGCGCGCTGGCATCGAAACTAACAGGGCGCGTTGTCGCCCGGATGTTTCCCTGAAATCCCTGATAGCGGATGTGGGAGACCAGCAAACCATCCACAATGCCTGCAGGTTCTGTTGAATTGGTTACGGCGAAGAAGGGGGCTAACTCGACTTGTTTTAGTTGTTCCAATGATTTTCGAACGGTTGCCACTTCCTCCTCGGGCAGGCGATCGGAACTTCCGCGGCCCGGAAAATGTTTCGCAACCACAAGAATTTTGTTTTGGCTTCCGCTATGCAATCCTGCAACAAACGAATGTCCGAGTTCCCCCACCCAGAACGGGTCACCGCCGAAAACACGCGAACCGAGATCACTGCTGACGGATGGATTCGGCGATTCCATCACGTCCAAAGAAGGACCAAACAACAAGTTGAAACCGAGAGCCGATAATTCATTACCCAGCACAGTCCCGACTTGACCGGCGAGTTCCGGATTCCACGTGGCGCCAAGTGCCATCGCGGAAGGCAAAGGCGTCATTCCGCTCAAAATCTGATCATGGGGTGAGCCATCCCCATTTTGCGATATTCCAACGAACAATGGGACATATGAATTTTGGTTTGGGGCGGCTGTGAGAGAAGCGGTGGCATCCCATTCGAGGGTTTGCAGGCTTTGGATCAATTGGTGCGCGGCAGAGACTGTTTCCGGGGCATCGAGAAAATTGTCGTTCTCCGCCAACAGTACGACACCGCCCACATGGCGATTCACGATCAGGTCATAGATCTGCGATTCGGGCGCGACGCTGGTGCCGCGAAACGTGACCAGCAAAAGCTGCCCCACGCGTTCTTCAGGCGTCATCGAAGCCAACAAGGCTTGCACCTTTGAGGGCGGAGTCTGCGTCTGCGCACGCACGGCAGAGGCAGGTCCAAACACAGACGCACCAATCGTCACCAGAAGCAACCAGCGGAAAAAACGATTCAACCGTATCGGTCTCACGTGGGAACCTTCCGATCGAACTCAGGGGAAAACTGTTCGGGCATCTTCATCTTTTTTCACCACGTACGCGAATTGCCAGCGGGGGATCGTCCGTGAAGATCCCATCCACACCCCAGCGGAAGAATTTACGAATATGCGCTTCTTCGTTCACAGTGAATACATGCACGCGCCTTCCAAGCCTGTGAACACGCTTTACCTGTTGCGGCGAGGTGGTCCATAGGTGAGGGTGCAAGGCATGATAATTTCCGAAATAAAAGATGAACGAACGCACCCACAATGCGCGATAACCATCATTGGCGAGCAATCCACGCGGGACTTCGGGAAGGAGCCCAGCCGCTTTATTCAGGCTGCGAGGATGAAAAGAGGAAAACAGGATTCGCTTTTGCAAGTTAAATCTTTTTACTAGCATGCATACCGTTTCGACCAGATCATCGTTGGGAGTTTCGTGATTTGACAATTCCACGTTGATGAACGTGCGCTTGCCGAATGCTTCGAAGACTTCCTCCAGGAGAGGGATCCTCTCGCCCCTGAATTTGGGCGAGAAAAAACTTCCCGCATCCAGCGCGCGCAACTGGGCCAGGGACATGTTTTGCACAATGCCTGGCGCACCGGTGGTACGATCCACCGTCAGATCGTGGATTACGATCGCATGACCATCGGCGGAGAGTTTTGCATCGAGCTCGATGGCGTCCGCACCCTGTTGAATCGCCAACTCAAATGAAGCGAGCGTATTTTCGGGAGCATGAGCTGCAGCGCCGCGATGTCCGAAGATGACCGGTTGAGAGAGTGATTCCAGCATAATAAATGATTTACGGATTACGCCTACGATACTACGAAGCGTAATCCGTAATGATCGTGAAGCAATTTCTGGTTAAATATCTACAAAATATGCGCTGGCAGCGCGTTCGAGCATCTCGCGAGACATGGCAGGCGGGGTTCCGAGATAGCTGGATATGTCGATGATCTGGTCGCACAGATCCCGCGGATGCGAAGCGCGCAGTTTACGATTGCGTTTGATGTACCAATCCTGAAGCAAATAGGCCAGCCCCTGGTCGCTATATTCAACCCGTTTGTCTGCGGCCACCCGCTTGAAGATCTCGCGATATTCCTCATACGTAGGATCGCCAATTTCGATCTTATGCCGGAGACGACGCAAGAAGGCTTCGTCCACGAGGTCTTTTGGGGGGAGGTTGGTGGAGAAAACGATCAACACATCGAACGGCACTTCGATCTTGAGCCCGGTATGGAGTGTAAGAAAGTCCACGCGATTCTCCAGCGGGACGATCCAGCGGTTGAGCAGGTCACGCGGGCGGACTTGTTGACGGCCGAAGTCATCGATCAGAAGGATGCCGCCATTGGCTTTCACCTGGAACGGCGCTTCATAAAACTTGTGTACGTCATCGTAGACTAGATCCAATCCTTCGAGAGTTAGCTCCCCGCCAACAACAACGAATGGACGACGAATCTTGACCCAACGCGGATCGCGCCGCTGGCTGGTCCGCAGGTTACCCGTTGAACCGCTCCCCGAGGGTCCACCAGCTTCCCCTTCGGGAACGAGGCGATGGCTCACCTGGTCGTAGACCTTGATCACCTGGCCGTCCAGATACAACGCGTACGGAATATGCATCGTCTGACTTAAGGCAAGGTTACCGAACGCGCGTGCCACACTGGTCTTGCCGTTGCCCGGCGGTCCGTACATAAATATCGAGGTGCCCGAATTAAGCGCAGGACCCAGCTTCTGGAAAGTTTTTTCGGAGATGACCAATTGCGAGAGGATTTGGCGCATCGTGCGGGTTGTCACGGTCACACGTCCGCCGCGCTGACGTCGGATGGCTTCGTTGTACACTTCGAACGGAACCGGCGCGGGACCAGCGTATTGACTCCGTTCCAATGCCTCGCGCCCTCTCGCAACGCCGGCCTGAGTGATCCCGTAGGTATACGCACCTTCGCCCAATCCGCCCTGCGAGGATTTGACCTCGATCAGCTTTTCGCGCTTCAATGATTCGAGGATGCTGTCGGTCACACCTGCAAAAGGCAGGGCGATCATTTCCGCGATCTTGAAACCGCTGAGGTAGCCCGAAGAATAGAGGATCTTGAGAGTTAGGTCCTGCAACCAAAGGGCGGGAAGACCGGTGTCCTCGACGGAGTTGATGGGCGGCGGCGAGAACAAGCCGGTGCCGACAGCCGATTTGCCAAGGGGGTTGGTCATGGTGCCTCACAAACAAGTTGATTCGGGAAATTTTTCATCCGCATGGGGCGAATTATACTGCTGAATGGGGCACGCGTTGATTTTACAAAGTTGCATCTGCATTAAAACCGGCTACGCCACCCACCTGCAAGAGATTATCGGCTATAATAATTTTATGGATCTCACCGTCATTATCCCTGTTTACAATGAAGTCAACCACATACAAGAGATCATCAAGCGAGTGCTATCTGCCAAGCTTGCGAAAGAAATCCTCATTGTGGATGACGCCTCCACCGACGGGACAGAGGAATTGCTTCGGAAACTGCATGGAAGGAAAAACATCCGCGTGATCTTCCATAGGAACAATCAGGGTAAGGGAGCCGCTGTGGTGACCGGACTCAAGGCTGCAACGGGTGACACGATTCTGATTCAGGACGCGGACCTTGAGTATGATCCGCGAGATTACCCTGCCCTATTGCTTCCTATAAAGGAAGGTCGCGCCGACGTGGTCTACGGTTCGCGATTTCTCGGCGCACCTCACAGAGTTGCGATGTTTTGGCACCAGGTGGCAAATCAATTGCTGACCTTCATGACCAACATCTTGTACGACTCGATACTGACCGACATGGAAACGGGATACAAAGTCTTCCGACGTGAAGTGATCGAAAATATGAAGATTCGTTCCAAACGGTTCAATTTCGAGCCCGAGTTCACCGCCAAGATATTGAAGCGAAAATATCGAATTTACGAGGTACCGATTTCCTTCAACCCGCGCGATTACACCGAAGGGAAAAAGATCGGACTGAAGGATGCCTTTGAGGCAGTCTGGGCGTTGATCCGTTACCGGGTGATGGATTAAGCTTTGCCCTATGAATGCTCAATCCGGGATTTTTGCCGAGTTGCAAAAGGCGGAACTCGCACGCACACGCGGCAATGAAGGCCAGGCGCGAGTCTGTGCAAGGCGGGCAGCAGGAATCGCAATACGGGAGTACTTGACTCGCAAGGGGATACCTGTCCCGAGCGCCAGTTCCATGGACTTGCTCGATCTGCTAAAGAAAGACCCGATTCTTTCCCCCGATTTGAAGCTGATCGCCGACCATCTGACCTTGCGCGTGACGGAGGAGTTCAAGCTCCCCATCGACGCCGACCTGATCGCGGAAGCGCGAAGGTTGTGTGCCGATTTGCTAAAATAATTCGTCCTGCAGGTTTTGGGACTTTCGCTATGCGAGAGACCTACCTGCAGGACGTTATGACTCACATTTGCTTGCGCGCGAGATGGAAGAACGCTCGCGCGATGGTAATCAGCAACAGCAGCCCCGACATTACACCACCGAAAATAAGGAACAGCCTGCGCCAATCTTGAATTCGCAGAACGATATCTTCCCGGGCCGGGAAGCGGATGCGGTCACGGAGGCGGCGAATCAGGTCTCGAGGGGGCGAGACGGGTTTCAGCGTGCCTGCAAGATGCGCTTCGAGAGCGTCAAGTTCGTCTTCGGGTTCCAGTGTCGTGCCTTGTTCCATGCGCTCTCGCCCTCTTACTCAAGTGGGTAGACGATCAAACCCACCGTGCCCGGTCCGAGGTTTGCCGCAATTGAGATGGCGAGCTCGCTCACCATCGTTTCCTTATGGTTAAAGTGCTTTTTCGCCTCTTCAAGCAGGGCTTCACCGGACTTCGGATCGCGCGCGTGGACGGATGCAAGGATCACGGGTTTGTCCCCGTATTCTTCCTTTGCCATTTCGATCACGCGATCGAGAGCGCCTTTGCGCGTGCGGACGCGTTCCGCCATGCTCAGATCGCCTTCACGCAGCACTGCGATCGGTTTCACATTTAATACCGAAGCCAACGCGGCTTGCAGAGTCTTCACGCGCCCCGACATTTTTGCATATTCAAGAGTATCCAGAGTGAGGATGACGCGGACTTTGTGTTTGATCCCCTCAATGTATTTCACGATCTCGTCCACACTCTTGCCGGCGCGTTCCATCTTGCGCGCTTCCCGGCATAACAAGCCAATGCCGAGCGAACCGAGCGCGGAATCCACCGGCACGACTTTGAAGTCATCTTTCACTTCCTCCGCCGCGGCAACGGCCGAGGCGTAGGTGCCAGATAGTTTTGCCGTGATGTGAATCGACAGGATCGTATCGCCTTTTTGGGCTATCCGTCGATAGAATTCGACGAATTGATGAGGTGACGGCTGGGAAGTTTTCGGTATTTTTCGATGCTCCTCGACCATCTTATAGAAGCCCTCGTTGTCCAGCTCGACCCCCTGCAGGTATGATTTTTCCCCGAAGAGGATATTTACGGGGATGATATCGATGCCGTAATCCTTTCCCCACGTAGGGAGGATATCTCCGGCGCCATCGGTCACAATTCGTAACATGGTTCACTCTCCTTCAAGATTTATGTTCTGGTCGCCAAGCTGGTCACGCAGTGCCAGCAAAGTTCGATGATATAAACTTTTCACCGCGCCCTCGCTTCGTCCCATGATCCCGCCGATCTCCGCATTCGATAGATTTTCAACGAACTTGAGGATGAGCAGGGTTTGTCGTTCGGGTGGCAAACGGCGGATGAGTTTAAGCAGCGCGCCCTGCTCCTGCGAACGGACTAGGTTTCGCTCCGGATGGTCGCCCTTGGTCGGCAGGACCGGTAATTCATCGAGTGGTACTTCCTGCCTGCGGCTCCGATCACGGTGCCAATTGGCGACCAAATTGTGGGCAATGCGATACAGCCATGCGGAGAATGGTACGCCTCGATCGCGGTAATTCTTGATATGGTTCATCGCCCGTTGAAAGACACGGGCTGTCAGGTCCTCCGCGTCGTGAAGGTTGCCGGTGCGATAGTACACATAATTGAAGATACGGTCTACGTACTTCTCGTAGAGGTGACCAAACGCCTCGCGGTCGCCAAGCGACGCGCGGGTCAGAATATCATCTTCGCTTAATTCCAGATCCGCCAAGCATAATTCCTACCGGCGATGTCGAAAATAATAACCCCGCCGGGTTTTAGAAGTTGCAGGGAGTATAACATGCAACGTTTTA
>CAZFDL010000034.1:0-15130 GCA_964517905.1 uncultured Anaerolinea sp.
CGTACATCTTCTGCTCCGCGCGCGCGAAGGACCCAACCAACAGCGGAGGCAAATCTTTGGCTTGGCGCGCCAGGTCGTTCGTGGCATGTTGAACCGCCTCGACGAATGACGCGTCATATAAAATATCGCGCGGCGGGTATCCGCACACGGTCAGTTCGGGGAAAACGATCAAATCGGGATTCTGCGGCGCGACCGATTTCGCCGCGTCGATAATGCGGCGCACGTTTCCCTCCAAATCACCGACGGTGGTGTTTATCTGTGCGATGGCGAGTTTCATGTATGAAATTTTAGCGGGGTGACCCCGCCCCTACGCAAAATCTTTTCCTATTTCCTCGAGCAAATTCAACGCTTCCAACACCGTCTCCCTCCGCAAACAAACCTGGTCACCGAGCATGAACGTGCGATAACCGATCTCGAGCAGGAACGCCACATCGCCGATGTCTGCACTCGCGGGTATCGGACTCGCCGCCATCGAATCGAGAATGCGACTCGCAACAATCGCATCTTTGTCCGCCTGGATGATGGTCTTCACCGCGTTCGCCACCCGGTGCGGACGCAGCACCTCCACGTACAGATCGCCGCGTGCCGCCATGAGCTGTCCGTGTTTCGCGCCGTGTTTCTTTGCGAAGTCCAGTCCGCGTTGCGTTTCGATCTTGAGAATCACCTCCGCGTTGGGCAGGAGGCTTTTCACCTCCTCCACATCTTCAACCGATTCGACATACGAAAGCATCACCTTCGTCATGCCGAGTTCCTTCATCGCGGCGAGATAGGTTCTGTCGGTGTCGGTGAGTGTCCCTTCGATTCTCAGCGACGGATGCATGATGTTGACCGATTCGCCCGGTCCCACCAACCGGCGTGGACCGTCCGCAAGGATGAGCCGGTCGCCGTCAACCGCCGCCACGCGCACGCGTTCAAGCCCATCGGAGAAAAACGCGTCCACCGGTGTTTCGACCTTGATTCGATGGGAAAGTTTTACCTCCGTGTACGGAGGAATCGCCGCGCCGACCACGCGCAGTTGACGTCCCTTGAGGTCCACCCATACGGGCTGGCGAAATTTGTTCAATCGCTCGAGCACTTCGCGCTGACTCTCGCGCAACGGCATCACCGTGTTGAGGCGGAATCCGCTCACGATGGGATGCGCGGCGACATCGGCGAGAAAGTGCGCGTACGGAGGCGTGGTAACGATGACGTTCATATAATTCCCAGCGGCACGATATATCGTGCCGCTACCCGATCATAATTTCAACGTCGTCCCGCAGAATTTGCATTTGAACATCCCGCTCGCGTCCACGGGGATGGGCGCGCCGCAACGCGGGCAGATCAACTCGATGGGCTTGCTTACCTGCTTCACTTTTGACTCATCCTGCCGCGCGCGCATGTTATCCTGGAAGTCGTCGAAGTAACCCCAGGACCGTGCGATCAAACCCATGGCGTAGTCCACCGCGCGTTGTTCATCCTCGATGTGAAAGATCTTCTGCTCACCGATCGCGTCGCCCCACTGTTTGTCCACCGCGTCGCCGCGCTTGCCGCCGGGCCGGCGCAGGAACCAGGTATTCCACTTTTTGGTCACTTGCCGCCATTCGTCGATCGAATCGAGGTTGCCCCACACGCTTTCGCCGAGATAATGACTTACCTGCTTGCTGTCCATTTTTGCGTGCATGTTGATATCACCGAACACGATCAGGAACGGCGCTTCCTCCGTCGACGGAACCGTCACGTGCGTGTTGACCCAGCGCGCGAATAAGCCGTACGACTCGGGCGCGTCGCCTCCGCCGCCTTCGCCGTACAGCGAGCCAAGCAACTGTTCCAGATCAAATCCGCTGGCGAAGGGAGTCACCTGCAAGGGCCAGCGGTCCACTTTGGCATCGCCGATCGCCGCGAACGAAATCGCCACATCGGGACGGTATTGTGAAAGTGTATTGAACATCAGCGGCAGGCGGTCGAAGATCTCGAAAGGCCACGACGCCATCGAACCGGTCACATCAATGGCTACTATGATCGGATTCTTTGATTCTGTTGAAATTTGCTGCTTTGGGTCGATGATCTTTTCGTTCGGTCCCGCCTTCTTTTCGTACGTGCGCGGTCCCGATGCCGCGGCACGCGCCGCCGCCGCGGAACGCACAGGCGCTGCGGTTGGGCTGTACGCGTATTTTCCCGATCCGTACCATTTTGAAGTATCTTCATCCCACGAGTACATGACAACTCCTTCGCTAAAGTCATTGCGAGGTGATGGCCGAAGCAATCTCCTCTTCCATCCAATTACTCAACTACCGTTATCATTGCCAAAGTTTCCAACCCGAATTCATCACGAAAGCGGTCATCAAGCTGGTTGACCTTAATATACTCTGCGACAACGCCCGGGACGAGCGACTCCCAGTCTTCGCCGCGGGCCATCGCACGCCTCACTGCGGACCCTTCAGTTGGAACGCGCTCCCGAGGCGGAATCAACTCCACCGGGCGAAGGACGCGGTACTGATCCGCAAGCAGGCTGGTCACGTATGGATTCACCGTCACGAACACGTCCAATTCGCCAAACAAGTCTTTCACCATCACGCGCCACCGCGGACCATCATCCAGATCGGGCACGGGAATAATTTGATAATTCGAAAACTCCGCAAGGACGAGTTGAAGCATATCGCGCGTTTCCTCGAGCGTAAACGGGTTTCGTGCGTTGTACCGATTGGAACTGCCGATGCCGATCAGTACCTGCTCCCCACTATTGCAAACTGCCCGCAGGATGGCGGCATGTCCGAGGTGGACGGGCTTCCAACGTGCGATCATCCCTATGCGGGAATATTGTCTGGCGGGCATGGCGTGATTATAAACGAATCGCTGGATGGGCACAGCAAGACGATACTTCGTTGCGCCCGTACTTGCCAAATTAGAATGTCTGTTCTATAATGATCAAGCATGAACCCACTAGAAACCTTGAATGAGCTTTCCAGCCAGATGGAACTGGAACATGTGGAGGAAAATACATCCTTTGATGGTCGAGCAGCCCCGAGCGCCAGCGAGGGACGTATCGAGACAAAACCCGCTTGTTTCACTCCGAAGGAGAAACGTGCCGCGTTCATCCACCCGGCTCAAATTCCGGGCGGAAAACAAGTCAAACTACTGAAGACCCTGCTCACCTCTGCCTGCGAGCGCGATTGTTACTACTGCCCCTTCCGCGCAGGACGCGACTTCCGGCGCGCAACTTTCAAACCACAGGAATTTGCCGAACTGTTCATGAAGTTGAATCATGCAGGAATGGCCGAAGGGATCTTTCTGAGTTCGGGCATCACAGCCGGTGGAGCGAACACACAGAACCGGATCATCGATACCGCTGAGATCCTTCGTGGTAGACTGGGCTTCCGCGGCTATATGCACCTTAAGATCATGCCCGGCGCTGAAAAGGGACAGGTCGAGCGCATGATGCAACTTGCCGACCGTGTATCGATCAACCTTGAAGCGCCGAACACCGAGCGGCTGGCAAAACTGGCACCGCACAAAAACTTTTTCGATGAATTACTTCGTCCCTTGAGGTGGGTGGAAGAGATCCGTCGTTCACAACCGGCAGACATGTTTTGGAACGGTAAATATCCATCCACGGTGACGCAATTCGTCGCCGGCGGCGCGGACGAAAGCGACCTTGAACTGTTGACCACCACAAGCTGGTTGACGAAAAATTTGCGGCTCACACGTGCGTACTTTTCCGCATTTTCGCCCATCCGCGATACGCCTCTCGAAAACAAACCGGCGGTAGATCCGCTGCGTGAGCATCGGTTGTATCAAGCTTCGTTCCTTTTGCGCGATTACGGTTTCGATCTGGAAGAGCTGCCATTTGAGTCGGACGCCAACCTCCCACTGCATACCGACCCAAAACTGGCATGGGCAAGAACGAATTTGAGCGAGAGGCCGGTGGAAATCAACCGGGCAGACCGAACAGAGCTGTTACGGGTACCTGGTATCGGAATAAAAGGCGCGCAGGCGATCCTTGCGGCGCGGCGCACCGGGAGAGTTCGCGATCTTTCCACGCTGAGAAAGTTTGGTATCACGATCGCCCGCGCCGCGCCCTTTCTGTTGCTCGACGGCAGGCGTGCGGAAAGCCAATTGGCAATGTTCTAACTACAAGGAGATCAAATGGCAACAATCAGATATCTGGTTCGTGACGTGGAGTCTTCCATCGAGTTCTATACAAAATACCTTGGCTTTCAACTCGAGGAGCAGATGGGACCAGCCTTTGCCATCGTGGCAAAGGACGACCTGAACCTTTGGCTCAGCGGACCTCAGACGTCGGCGGCGCGCGCCATGCCCGACGGGCGCAAACCCGAAGCAGGAGGCTGGAACCGATTGGTGATCGAAGTGGATGATATCGAGTCGCTCGTTACGACGATGAAGGCCGCCGGCGTCGGGTTTCGGAACGAGATCGTGCAAGGACCGGGCGGGAAGCAGATCCTCGTCGAAGACCCCTCGGGCAATCCGATCGAGCTCTTCGAAGCGGCCTGAAGGGATTGAACAGATGTATGGACTGATCGGAAAGCTTAAGGCAACCAAGGGACAACGCGATGTATTGGTTGCGATATTATTGAACGGCATTGCTGATATGCCCGGCTGTTTGAGTTACGTGGTGGCGCAAGACTCAACAGATGAGGATGCCATTTGGATCACCGAGGTATGGGACAGCCAGGAGAGTCATCGCGCATCGTTGAAGTTACCCTCTGTTCAACAAGCCATTGCACGCGGTAGATCGTTTATTGCTGGTTTTGGTGAGCGCTATGAGACGCGTCCAGTGGGCGGACACGGAATCTGAGGTTATAACGCGATCCAACCACCGCGCAGGCCGGCCCGTACGGCTTCGGTACGGTTGGTCACGTCGAGTTTTGTATAGATCGAAGAGACATGAAACTTTACGGTGTGTTCGCTGATCGCGAGTTCAACTGCGATCTGTTTGTTTGCCAGCCCCTTCGACAACAATCCCAACACTTCCAGTTCACGTTCGGTAAGCGGGCCGCGTTCGATACGTTCCGTCACCGATTCAAATAGCAGTTGCGGCGTGCCTACGATCAATCCTTGTGATAGCGCGTGGACGGCGGCGGTCAATTCCTCCGCGGACGAGTCCGCGGGCAGGATTCCCCATACGCGGGAGGAGCGCTTCAACTCCTCGATGTTGGGTTGATCGTTGCTCAGGATGAGGATACCAGCTGACAAAGGCCAGGCAGGTTCGAGTCCCGATAAAGAAGCGGTCGAAGCGGACGTGACGATCACGTCCGCTTCGTTTTCTTCATCCAAGGAATCGTTCACCACTTTGATCGTCTCGTCAGACGCGAGCAACGCACGTAAGCCTGCGCGCATTGCGGGTGACGAAACTTTCAATACCACACGAATCACTTGCGCTCGCCCACCGTCACATTGACGTTTTCAGCCTTGCCGCCGCGCAGAACTTCGACGACGACAGGCTTGCCGACCGTGTCACTCTTGAGGGCGGCAAAGAGGTCGTCGGGATCGCTGACAGATTGACCTGCAACCGCTATGAGGGTGTCACCAACGAAAAGGCCGCCTTTTTGCGCAGGTCCGTGCTCTTCAAGCCACACAACCAGCAAGCCGCTTATTTGTTCTCGTTTGAGACTCTTGCGCGCAGCTTCGGGGATTTCGACAGGTTGCGTGCGCACACCCAAATAACCGCGTTTTACAGAGCCATGTTTTGAGAGTTCATCCGCGATCCGCCACGCCACCTTGACGGGAATGGTAAGCGAGGAACCGGGCGTCAGGCCGGAAGTGTTCAGCCCGAGGACATCTCCCTCGGTGTTCACGAGCGGTCCTCCAGAAAACCCGGGGTACGGCGTGGTCTCGGTCTGGATGTATTCATCCAGCAAGCCGCCGCGATGCGTCCTTGCCGGTCCGGCTATGGCAGTGACGATGCCCCACGAGGCTTGCATCCCTGCTGTGTTGGGTCGTCCGAGCGCCAGCACCAGTTGCCCGACTTTTAGATCCTTCGCTGTCTTTGCCGGTTTCATGGCTTTTTCAGAAAGCCGCAGTAGGGCAAGGTCTGAGCCGGGATCGCGACCCGCGACAGTCGCGAAGAGACTCTTGCCATCCGGCAGGACGACCTTGATATCTTCGCGAGTCACCACGTGGTCGGCGGTCAGGACAAGGTCATCTGCATATGCGATACCGCTGGCGGGGTAACGCTTGCGCGCATCCACGAGTACCGTGCTCGTGCCGCCTTTTTCGACCGCGGCAGTTAATCCATTGGAAAACTCGCTAAGTGGGTTGGTCATGATTGTCTCCTTATAACATATCGGTTTGAATGAACCAAGCCTTTGCAGTGTACTGCATATGGAAAATAAACATATCGGGTATTCGATGTGTTTGCCACCTGGCCGTTTGGGGGAGGGACTCGCGCGACCTTAAAGTTTCCCTGTCCGATGATACAACCCTTGAAATAATCTTTATTATCGTTATACTACTCCTTATATATGTCGATGCGAGCCGCCAACCCTCGCAAAGACAATCGCTGACGAAAGGAATACAAAATGGTTTCGATGGAAATGCTTTCGATCAAGACTGAAAACAAATTCAGAAGTTTGGTCACAAAGCAGTCGTATAAAATAGGGGAGGTCATCTGTGAAATACCGAGGGAGAAGGTGATCAACAAACCAAACCGCTTCACCGTGCAGATCGGTCGCACCGAGCACACGGACGTGGGTAAACTGGCCGCGTTGAATCACTCGTGCGACCCGAATGTCATCCTTGACACAACGAACATGCAAATGGTGGCACGTCGCGACATCGCGAAGGGCGAGGAGTTATCCTTCTTCTACCCCTCCACCGAATGGGAAATGGACGCGCCGTTCATTTGTCTATGCGGTTCGACAAACTGCATCCACGTGGTGGCGGGCGCGCGATTTTTGCCCCTATCCACGCTCGAAAATCATTTCCTGAACAAGCATATCCGTGATGAAATGATCGAACTTCTGAACAATACAGAAATGAATTTGCCCACCCGCTAAAACAAAGACCCGCCGAAAGGCGGGTTCTGATTTGTCGAGCCAGCAATCGATTATTTAAGCGACGAGACCACTCGCGAAATCACTGCATCCAGTATGGCCGTATCCACCTGGCCTTCGAGTTTCGCCAGCACCGCTGATTTAATGCGCTGTTTCAGCTCCGCGTTCGCTGAAGATTCAGTGCGAGGGTACGCGGCGACCAGATTCACTGAACCGCTGAAACTGGCTTTTGGCGCAGAGGTTGAATCGCCCCGGTTGATCTTCATGTCATATTTCATCGCGCGTTCCAATGCCGCATCGGTGACCACCACAGTATCGGTGATATCCAGCGATGTGACGCCGCGCGCCTTCATTTCATCAATGTCTCGTTCGGTATAGAAGATCTTCGCCATAACATTTCCTCTGACATCGCGAGGCGGGCTCGTTCCGACGAAGCAATCTCTCAGGTGTTGGAGAGCGCTTCGCCCCTACGGGGGCTCGCAATGACGTTCTATTTCTCCGGTCTTCCATCCAGCCCTTCCAACGCCTTCACCGCAGAATTGCGCGCGGCAACGATCTCCGCTTCGGAGCCTGAGAGCCACATGCGCCCAAACCGCCCGACAGACGATACGTGTAGAATTTTGATGTTCGCGCCCTTCTCGGCTTCGTTGCATGCAAAGTTGATATACGCGGCAGGAGCACATTCCAGCACCAGCATCGTCTCGCGAGGGACAAGCATCGAGCCGCGGCGGAAGCGATTGAGCAACTGCGCTTGATAAGGGTCCACGTTGGTAATGATCTGCACGGACGCGATCCACGGTTTGATGCGTTCCTCGGGTTTCAAGCCGAGCCTGTCCAGCACGATGCGTCCCGCTTCGAGTACTTCCGATTGCGCCTGCGAATGGACCTCGAACATGCCAAACTCACGTTCCACCAGTTGCGCACCGGGTTTTGCTTCTGTGGATTTGACCGCAATATCCACAAGCCGGAACACCTCGTTGCCTGGGGCAACCTCAACATAAAGAGATGCCATGCCCTCCGTCGGAAGGTCGCCCTGGGTGATCGTCCCAACGAACGCCGCGTACTGTGGCTGCATCCGGTCGAGATAAGAGTATACGCGTAATGAAAATTGATCTGATGCCATTAGGTCTCCATATGTCATTGCTTCGCACTTCGGGCACGCAATGACATGTACTTTAATTGTTCATTGCAATCCCGAGCGGCGTAACGAACAGCGGGTTGCCGGGTAAAACGGTTTCGATCCCTGTCATTTCCTGAATGACTTCATCCATGCCGGGGTAGGCGCAAGTGCCGCCAACCAGATACAAGGTATCCACTTGATGACCGGCGACATGGCGATTGATGATCGCGGCAACCTTCTCCATCACCGGGCGGACGACGGGGAACAACCGCGTCTGTTCGCCTGGATCCTTTTTCATCGCTTCGGCTTCCTCGAAGCTTTTTCCGGTCGAGCCGGCGATAACCAGCGAAAAGTGTGTGCCGCCGGTCGGTTCATCGCCTGTGTACACCACCTCCCCATTGCGAAAGATGGCAATACCGGTCGTTCCACCACCCACATCCACGATCGCGCCGTCGCGAATCTTCAGCACGTTGTTCGCCGCGGTCGGTTCATCGGTGAACCCTGTGCATTCCAGACTGACACCGTGCAGCACATTGGCAGTCGCCCGCCGTTCCGCCTCGGGCACACCCGGCGGATACGCGGTCGCCGCGGATGTCAGTTTGAATCCGAGTCTCTGCTCGACACGTGTTTTCATTGAGCGCAACAGGTCCACGGCTCCGATGAAATCAACGACGAGGCCATCGCGGGTGACCTCGGCGAATTGATATTCGCCGGCGATCGGCTGTTGATTTTCATCCAGAACGAGGAGCACGGTGTACGCCGTTCCCAGGTCTACACCGACGTGCACTCTGCCTCGATACTCACCGGAAGGGAGGATCAGGTCCGTGTCGGCGTGCCAGCCATTCCCACCGAACATGATGCGGTCGGTTTCGATCAAGAGCGCCGAGAGGTTTGGGTTCATTAGATCATTTCTCGTTCCAATTCACGGGGAACACCACGTAGACGAAGCGTGTCCAGGTGGGCGTACCGAAAGTGATGCTCGATCCCTTGGGTATGTAGATCACATCGCCCGTCTTGCCGCGCACCTGCTCGCCACCGCGCGTGATCACAAGTTCGCCTTCAAGCACAATATCGATCTCGTCATACGTCAGCGTCCACTGCATCTCGCCTTTATCGAGCGACATGTATCCCGCGCCCATCGGTGAACGATCCTGCTTGACGACCACATCTTTCAACCAGACGTTCATACCTGGCGTGGTTTGTCCTTCTGTAAATCGCTCCATCTGCACGTCCGCCATCCTGACGACTTTCAGCGGCGGCAGGTTGGATGAACTGGGAACATCGCTTCGCGCTCCGGGCGAATTCGATCCAGTCTCACGGATCATTTTCACGCCCAAAGAGAACGCGACATCTTCCGCCTCGTGCGTGACGATATCGTCCGGCGCAAGCACAAGCGGACCCACGCGTTCGCGCGCGAGACGGCGAATATCCTCCGCAGTGAACAATTGGCGCGGCATGAGGCTTAAGTAGACAGGTAAAAACGTAAACAGGTAAACACGCCTCCGTGCCTACATGTTTCCTTGCCTACTTGGATACCTGTCTACTATTTCTCTTTGCCGCGTCCGCCGAACGAACCCTTGCTGTTCTGCGGCAGGATCATTTCCACATCGCCATGCGGGCGAGGGATCACATGTACGGATGCGAGTTCACCGACCCGTTTCGCGGCGGCGGCACCGGCATCTGTGGCGGCTTTGACCGCACCGACATCTCCGCGTACCATCACGGTCACGAATCCGCCGCCGACATATTCACTGCCGATCAACGTCACGTTCGCGGCTTTGACCATCGCATCGGCAGCTTCGATCGCGCCGACCAGACCTTTGGTCTCGACCATTCCTAAGGCTATCATTGCAACATCTACGGGCATGGCTTACTTCTCCTTTGAATAAGGTTTCTCCGATTAGATATCGGACGTGAGAGGTCGAAAGTACTTCGATCACTCACGTCGGTTATCTAACCTTGACGATGAACCAGGGACTATTGTCATTCGTTTGTCGTCCATGGTCGATCGTCATTTCTTCAACTCCAATAACACTTTCCTTACGATCTCCTCCACCTGCGAATTGACTGAATCCGCCGCCTGTGAACCAGCTCCACCCGTAAACATGCCGCGTTGGCTCTGCGTATCTGTTGAGCCGGGGGAGAAGGCGGCATCGGGCGCGGTGCGGATCTCATAGGCGAGTCTCTTCACATTATACATGTGGTGCACGGTGATGTTGTCCCCGGTGATCGCGCCACCGACCCCGCCGGAGCCAAGCGTCATCGAGGGCATTAAACCCGTGGTGAAACCGGTTGTGCCAAGTGTTCCAAAGGTGTTAACGACGATACGAAAAACGGGTTTCTCCAAACCGAATTGCATGATGACGTTTTCATCGCGTGCATGGATGACGAGCGAATGTCCGCGCCCGCCGTAATCGATCAGTTCGAGCGAGCGTTCGCAACCTTCCTCCCAACCGTCCACTTCATACCAGCCGAGCACGGTCGTTAATTTTTCGCCGGAGAGCGGTTCATCCCGTCCCACGCCATTCAATCGCACGACGAGAATTCTCGCCCAGTCAGGGACGCTGAACCCATACATCTGGGCCAGTTGTTGTGGACTTTTCCCCACGCCCTTCGGGTTCGGCAGGTGCCCAACGAACAAATTCTTTGCGAGGATCTGTTTGATCGTGTCGTCAACGAAAAATGCGCCTTCGGCTTTCATCAACTCTTCCAGTTGAGCTGCGACCGGTCTATCGGCAACCACGGCTTGTTCAGTGGCGCAAATCACCGAGTGATCGAAGGCTTTGGAAGCGACAATATATTTGGCAGCGCGGGGGACATCTGCAGACCGGTCCACGTACGCGGGGACGTTGCCCGGTCCAACTCCGTAAGCAGGCTTGCCAACGGAATGCGCTGCGCGCACCATGTCTGAGCCGCCGGTGGCAAGGATCAGCGCCACGTATTTGTGCTTCATCAATTCCTGGGTGCCTGGCAGGGTGACCTTCGTCAGGCATGAGACCAATCCTTTAGGCATGCCGGCCCGCTCGCCCGCCTCCGCCATGATGCGAATGGTTTCGGCGCAACACTTTGCCGCGAAAGGATGCGGCGCAATGACGATCGCATTCTTAGCCTTGACAGCGATCAAGGTTTTGAACATGGTTGTGGAAGTCGGGTTGGTCGAAGGGGTCAATGCAGCGACAACGCCCATGGGCCAGGCGATCTCATAGGTTCTTTTTGCGGGGTCGCTGCGAACCACGCCGACGGTGGGGATATCTTTGATAGCCTCCCATAATAATTGCGACGATAACAGGTTCTTGAGAGTCTTGTGCTCAGGCACACCGTAGCCCGTCTCTTCGCTTGCCATTTTGCCGAGTGTCACAGACGCGTCCGCGGCGGCTTGTGCCATTGCCGCGCAGATACGGTCCACCTCGGCTTGCGTGGCATGGAGGAATTTCCGCTGGGCTTCACGCGCCTGCGTGGCCAGCGAGCGGGCTTCCTGAATGGATTGAAGATCGTTGTCAAATTCGGTCATAAAATTTCCTTATGTCATTGCGAGCCCGATGGGCGATGCAATCTCTTGTGAACAAAATATGCTTGCTTGTTGGAGGAGTTTGCTTCGCTCCTACTCGCAACGACATTAGTAGTTGATCGGATTACTCGCCACTTCCAACACTTTATTCTGAAACGCCATTGCCGCTGCTTTGCAGGCAGGCTGGTCGCCCGTGAGCATCACGCCCATATAGTTCGTTTCTGAGGGCGGCATGGTCAAGGCGACCACGCTCACATCGGCAGACTTCAACGCGGCGTCCAACGCGACCAAGCCTTCATTCGGCGTGGCAACCAGGTACGCGATCGGCGAGCCAACCGGGATGTTACAGACTTGCGAAAGATAGGTTCCCGTCCTCGAGATGACATGCGGAAAGAACGCGATCGAATCGTCATCGTTGGCTGAATACCAGATGGCTTGCGTCTTTATGTAATTGACCGCGGCGCTCAACCCGGCGCGGACCTCGGCCGGGTCTGGTCCAGCCAAAATAGCCATGATCTCACCCGACCATTTCCCCGAGGTATGCTTCGCGCCCGCGTAAAATGACCGGGCATACACAACTTCGACATTTGCCATCTTTGTAGCCTCGTCGATGGCGGTGTACGTCGCATCGTCGTTGTCAACGCTGAGGAGGCCGATCGAGCGTTGATCGTCGCGGAGTTTGAGGTGCTCAGCAAAATTACGATGCACTTGTGGAATCAGTTGCACCGCGAGAGGTGTGCCGTACAGAGGATCGAGGATCGCCATGGTATTTTATTCCTCGGTGGTCGAGTGGGGCGAAGCCCGTATCGAGACCACCTGTTTGCAAAAGTACTTTTCAAACAAGAACTGCTTTGGTTACTTGATAGTCTCAGTACGCTTTCGGCTGTGCCCTAGGCTACCCGACCATCAAATTTCATTTCGCCAACTTCAATTTTACGCCCGATGCCTGATGTTTGCGCATTTTCTGGGCGATCTGCACAACGAACGCGCCGCCTTCGAGCGGATTCGTACCGCCGTTCTCGAAAATGTTGCAGACCACATCCCGGTCGGCGTCGGTATCACCATATTTGGGTTTGTAACCCATATATGCGCTCATGGATTCTGCACGTCCCAGCCCGGGCCGTTCACCAATTAAGAAGATGACAACATCAGGCTTGACGAGCTCTCCGATGTCGTTCATCACGCCTACGCGCGCATACTTGATAAAGAACGGAGTGCCGAAGGTGAGCCCTGCGGTTTGGACGCCTTGCTTGATCACCGGGAAGATTTGCCTCAGGTTCGCTTCAATTGCCGCGGCGGAGAGTCCATCACCGACGACAAGTTGAATATTGACGTTTTTCTGGCATTTCTCGTTGATGATGCGCTTGGCGTCGTCGTTGAGGAGGCGACCGAGGTCAGGGCGGAGAAGATATTCCTGCTTTCCGCCAGTGATCTTGGTTTGAACGGTGAATAAGTTGAATTCATCAAGCAGTTTCTCGTCCACATCGCGGTAGAGAGCGTCTTGAGTAACGGCATGATCGCCCTGGAACAAAAGCAGCGAGGCAGTCTTGTAACGTGGACCCGCGCGGCCGACGCCGATGCGCGCTGTGGTGGATGCGATCATCGCCTTCAAGCCGTTGATGTCTTTCGGATTCTTCACGCCCGGCAAATATCGGTGCTCGGGTAATACTGGATCAGGCAAGTCGATGGAAAGATTTGCGGTGGAGGTGGCGGGCCGAGCTTTGACGGGAACAGCCGAAGAGGAAGACATGGCTGAAGGGGGGGAAACAGAGGTCCCTGAGTCTGAAGCGGTTCTTACCGCTCCCGAGGCTTTGAGTTCGCGTACGATCGCGTCCACGATTTCGTTTAATTTGGTGTCATCCATACAAATTTCTCCAGGGCTGTCCGACCGACTTAAGCCGGTTGTACTTAACTCTTATCGTTTCAAGAATATCGTCGGGTCGCCGGCTTTTTCGGTGAGCACGCCGTCTTTCATCAAGCCCATTTCGACCAGCCAGTGTTCGAATTCGGGAGCGGGACGGAGCTTGAACAGTTGACGCAGTGAGGGTGCGTCGTGGAAGGAGGTGCATTGATACGACAGCATCGAGTCGTCGCCCATCGGCACGCCCATGAAGTAATTGCACCCGGCAGCGGTAAGCATGACCGCAAGATTCTCGATCGCGTTTTGGTCGGCGCGGGCATGATTGGTATAGCAGGCATCGCAACCCATTGGGATGCCGGTAAGTTTGCCCATAAAGTGATCTTCGAGTCCTGCGCGTTGGATCTGGCGCGCATCGTAAAGATATTCGGGACCGATGAATCCGACCACGGTGTTGACTTGATACGGATGCCAGCGTTTCGCCAAACCGTAGTTGCGCGCTTCGAGCGTGAGTTGGTCCCACCCGTTATGCGCATCAGCGGAGAGGGCGGAGCCTTGACCCGTTTCAAAGTACATGAAGTTCGGACCTTTGGGGAAGCAATATTTTTTCGCCATCTCATACGCTTCATCGAGCAGACCGACGGAGATGCCGAACGAGTCGTTGCCTTTTTGCGAACCCGCAATTGACTGAAAGACCAAGCCGACTGGCGAACCTGATTCCATGCACTTCATTTGAGTTGTCACGTGGGCCAGCAAACAATTTTGCGTCGGGATGTTCCACGTTTTGATTACATCGTAGGTCATATCGAGGAGCCGCGCGACCGAGCCATACGAGTCATCAACAGGGTTGATGCCGATGACCGAATCGCCTGAACCATACGAGAGCCCTTCGTAAATTTCCGCACGGATACCCTCCGGCGAGTCGGTTGGATGGTTGGGCTGGTTGCGGCTGGACAGCGTGCCCGGCGCCCCAATCGTGTTATTGCAATACGCTGTGACCGGCATCTTCTTCGCGCCGAGCATCAGATCCAGATTCGACATCAACTTCGTGACAGCGGAAACCATTTCAGAGGTGAGTCCAGCCGAGATACGGCGAATCATTTCCGTGGAGGTGGTGTCTGCGAGAATCCATTCGCGGAAATCCCCCACCGTCCAATCTTTGATCTCGTTGTAAATGGTCGGGTCAACGGCATCCTGAATCACGCGCGTGACCTCATCCTGGTCATACGGAACAGCAGGATTTTCTTTCAGTACCCACAAAGGAACTTCTGCAAGGACCAATTTCGCCGCGACGCGCTCGGCGGCTGTCTCTGCGCCAACGCCCGCCAGACGGTCGCCTGATTTCTCCTCGTTGGCTTTGCCCATGAGGAGGCGGATATCGGGAAATTCGTAGGTCTTGCCGTGCAGCTTGGTTCGAAGGAGCATATTTACAACCTTTTACCACAAAGTGTCACAAAGTACGCAAAGGAAAGAAAAAGCTGAAAGATTCATTTTTACTTCGGTGGTTGAGTAGCCTTGAGTGGTTTTGCGAAGGGCATATCGAAACCACCAGTTTACAAAAGTATTTCTCGAAAAGATTGCTTTGCTTATATCCGGGTTTTGATATGTCCCGCCACGAACACGCGGGACTACTCAACCAGCGGCGCATGATTAAT
>CAZFDL010000034.1:15140-19512 GCA_964517905.1 uncultured Anaerolinea sp.
TCTACTTTCTGTTTAGAAGAAATCCTAATGATAAAAAATCAACGTCTTCACACTCAATGGGACGACGCGTCCGTCCATGAGCGGTGCCCCGATGTCAATGTAATCGCCTTCAGACAAGCCGACCTGGTCGATGACGAGCAAGGCGCGGGATGGGGAGAGTCCTTTCACGGTTTGACCTAGCGCCTGGGCGTAGTCGCGTTCGATGATGGCGATAAGCGGTCTATCGCTCGGCATAGTATTGGCGAAATCATTCAATCCGTTTGCGAGTTGAGTCAGCGACTCGTAATCCAATGACCTGTCGAGTTCCAGTGCAATCGCGAATGGATCAGTTGCGAGGTTGACGTCCCAGCGGGTCACTGCCTCGGAAATGCTTTTCGTTATCTCCGTTGGGGCCGGGTCCCCCCGCCCAAATATAGGTCGTATCACCGGCACATTCTTCAACGGCAATATCTCGCGCTCTGCCCAGATCGTCGAGCCTGAAAGAGTCACTGTCTGTGTGCTGGCTCCCAGCACCGTCGCGCGGACGGTTTCGGCTGGCGGCACGATCGAATAGGAATTCAGCACAGAATGTTTTCGCAGAGACTCCGCCAGCAAGGGACCGATGTCATCGTGAATTGTCGCATCATCAACCGAACTGATCGGAATTGGATTGTAATAATAAAGCCCGATGCCGCCTGAAAGCATCAACACGGAGCCTTTACCGGATACGCCAACAGGCGGTGTAAGATAGATCTTCTGTGCCAGGGGTGAATCTGTGCCTTCGATCAATTCGACGGTCATATCCGCCATGCGGTCGGTGAAGCGGCGCAGATCTTCAAGCGACGGCGAAGCTCCGATCTCCAGTTTCAAACCAATATCTTCCAAGACCCTTTTCGCGGGTTCTGCGATTTGGCGCACTTTGCCGCTCGAATGCTCGACCTCCAAAATGCGTCCACCGTAGTTCATTGCCGCGGCACCGACCAATTCTCCCGCGCGGAATGTTGCGCTGTTCGCGCTCCCGCCGCCGATGTCGACGTTGGTTACGGTTGCGTAATTCTTCCGCGAATACTCCGCAGCGCCGGCACCCTTGCCCGCGATCAAACTCTCTACGTTTGGCCCTGCAATGCTGACAACAAACTCGCCAGCCAGCCCGGAGAGCGCCCGCAGGATCTCGTCCGCGTTCTTTTTCTTCGCTGTCTCGCCGGTGATGATCACCGCGCCTGTTTCCACTTGGCCCGGATCCACGCCAGCGGACGCGTATTCTCGGCGGACGATTTCATTCAGTTTATCCGCGTCGATCGTTTCAAAATCCTTCAACGGCGTGAACACGATCGGGCTTTGGTAGATCACCTTGCGATCGGTGATGTTGATCCGTGGAATTTGCCCGGGGCGTGAGACGTCCTGCAAATTGAGGCGTGAAAAGACGATCTGTGTGGTGGTCGTACCCACATCCACGCCAACGGAGAGGAGATCGCGGGAGTCTGCCATAATGAACGCGTAGGGGCGACGCACGCGTCGCCCCTACAAAAGATTATTCTTTCCTGTAAGAAACCTTCCCGCCCAACTCGAGCGAGTCGATCACACCGACGATGACCGCATCCACTGGCGCGTTGGCGGTTTGATTAGTGTAGCGAGCCGACGAACCATCGGTCACCATCACCAGATCCCCTGCCCCGGCACTGACCGTGTCCACGGCAATATACGGCTCGCCCGTCGGCTTGCCCGCTGTGTCCGCATTCCGCACGATGAGCAGTTTTCGTCCCCGCATCACTTCATCTTTGATGGTTGAGATCGTCGAACCGATGACGAGTGCAATCTTCATATTGTCTCCAATTTGTGTCCTCGGCTTGCTGTTGAACTTTACCATATCTTAGGGTTGTATGACAAGTTTCACAACCTAGCCAGCATAGTCTACTTTCTCGATCCACTCGCAGCTTAAGTTCAACGCAACATTCGCCCTAAGCGACCCGACTGGTTTTCATAAAAAAACACGCCGGCCCACCGAGCGATTAATCAATGCAAAAAGCGTGGTATCCCTCTCGGGGTACCACGCGACGATAATACAATCCCATGCCCTTAATACATCATCTTCGGTGCTTGACAAGGTCGAACCCATGATCAGCATCATTCGAATTTTTGTATCAATACCCAGCGGTATGAATAGAGGATTGGAGAATCGCATCCGATTCTCCAATCCCATGAAAATCCTAATTCTGCAACCAGTTCCTAATCGCCGCTCTTGGTCATCTCGGCTTCAATTTTACGGAGTTCCGCTTCCGCGCTCGGTTTGGGCCCTGTGAAACGGTTCTTGGCATCCACCTGCCAGTAGATAAACATGAACACTACCAGGATGATCATGGACCAACCGGCCAGCTCGTTGGGCGGGATCGAGAACAAGATGGTAATGAAGATGATCCACGCGACAGATATCCAGTTCAGGAGTGGAGCCCACCCCTTGAGACTCCAAGGTGCGGTCTCTGGCGTGGCGTATTCACCCTGTTTCCGAATTTTGTTACGAGCATTCAGAAAGATCGGGATGGCATAGGCCAGATACAATGCTGTGGTACTGACAGCCACGATCACCGAATAGACCGCCGAATAGATCGTCAGGAGGATGGCGAGAATGGATGTGATAATGATGGACCACATGGGTGTGCGCCATTTGTGATGCACCTGACTGATCAGTTTATGACCAGGCATGCCACCATCGCGAGCGAAGGCAAACCACATTCGGCTCATGCTGGTGATGGAGGAGAATCCACACAGCCACATGGCAACGGCGATGATGATGGCAATGACGTGTCCGAAAATGATGTTATCGAAGTTCGAGTAGACAATATAGAGCACGGCCGGGGAATTCGCCGGATCTATCGTGGCAGCGATGTCTGGGATGTGTAGAGTCAGTGTAATCAGCATGATATAGCCGACCACAAACGAAACCGCTACAGAAAGAAACACCCCCCAGGCGCTGTTCAAGCGCGCCATGACGGTCTCTTCTGCCACGTGCGCGGACGCATCGTAACCGGTGTAGGTCCATTGAGCCTGCAATAATCCAAGCACAAAGGCAAGAGCAATACCGCCGCCCGCGTACAGGGGTCCCAGCGCTTTCATCATGATCGAGTCAAACGGCGGAAGGGTCCCAGCTGCAAATGAGGTGAAGGAGGTCAGGTCCACATTCATTTCGCTCTGGAACAGGAAACTGAATGGCTGGGAAACCTTGCCAAAGGCGATCAGCAGGAAAGCCATAATAAACACGCCGCCAATATGCCAGTAGACACTGAAATCGCTCAGTTTGGATGTGAGTTTTATTCCCACAATGTTGATCAGTACTTGCGGGATCATGATGAGAGTCATCACGCCTACCATTGTCATCGTGTCGGTTGTGTCCAGACTCGTGCCGAACAGGCGGTTCATCGCACCTGCAATGTAAATAGCCCCCGCAAAGTTGATGCCTGCCGTAATCATAATCTGGCCAAGCATATTGAACCAAGCGGTTACCCACGCCCATTTATAACCGCCGAGCCGATGCGCCCAAAAATAAAGACCGCCGGCTGTGGGATAAGCGGAGGCTAGTTCTGCCATGGACGCAGCAATGCACAGGACGAAGAAACTGACGAGCGGCCATCCGTACGTGTTGATTATCGGTCCGGCAAAACCTAGCCCGTAGCCAAAGAGCAGGATAGCGCCGGTCAGGATTGAAATGATGGAAAATGAGATGGCGAAATTCGAGAAACCGCCCATCTCCCGGAACAATTGCTGGGCATATCCCAGCTTGTGAAGATCTTTCATATCCTGCTTGATGATCTCTTCACGCGACATTCCTTTATTGGCCATGTTCGTAATTCTCCTTTTCATCGATTTGGGGTTTAACTGATCTTGCCTGTCGTATCGGTATCTGATAAATCGAGACCTTGTTCGACCTCCTTCAACCCGGTACAACCTCTTCAGGCGACAGAGTTGCACACATTGGGATATACGATCCGGTTCAAGATATCGGTATTCAGCTGTTGCGAAACAGGTGCAAGGCTAAGAAACTTGAAATAAACTGCAGGGAGAAAATTTTGACTTCATAATACAAGAATATCCGACCAGTGCAACTGACAATTGTCATATCCTTTATATGATTTGGAAAGATGGTACTCTTCACGGATGCCAATGAACGGAATGCCCGTAAGGTCTAGAAACCCACGCATTACATTGGAATGGTTTCTCTCCAATTGGAACACCACCAACTGGGAAATAGGTACGAGTTGTGTTGTAAACGTTTTCCGATTGGGAAATAAAAGTCGCTTTGGATTATTCGTCCAAAGCGACTTCGATTCACTTTCCTACAGTTTCCTGTGTGCGCCTACCCAGGGTTTCCCCAGCCTGTGATTCTGGGCGATCACCACCT
>CAZFDL010000035.1:0-19432 GCA_964517905.1 uncultured Anaerolinea sp.
GTGAGCTGGCTTGTTTAACTCCTTCGTCAGTTCTCAATAACTTCCGAGCAATACTTTCCAGCGATTCGATGGAGAATCGTCTCCCTTGCTGAGCCGTCTTCTCCACCTCTAGAGGATGCATGCGGTATAATCGCGGGAGTGGTCAGTTCCGTCTGTGACCATTGATCAGCCTGATTACCACTCAATGAAAAGAACAATCCATTTCCGGGGAACCGCACTTCTGTCTGTCGCCCTGTTGTTTCATGCGTGCAGTTCACCCCTCGCGCCATCTGCGACGGTTGAGTCTACCGCGGCAGCGGGTTCAACTCCCGTCCCATCAGGTCAGGCAGAACCGCAGGCAACCGATTCCCTGATTCCAACCAGAGAGGCAACCCCCACGGTCTGGCCGCCGGTCTTTGATCTCTGGTCACTGGAAGACCTCCGCAGCCTGAATAGCTTTGTGGTCACCGTAAACGAAAAAAACACGGTCAACGGTCAACTGACCGAGCGAACGTTTACGATTGGATATATTCGGGAGCCCTTCAGCGCATATCGCGTGATCGACCATGCCGGCGGCGCGAACAGGACCTACGTTGTCAATGATCGGGAGTATGAACTAACAGCAACCGGGGACTGGTACATTACAACGGGATCGCAACGCGGACTTTTTTCCGAGACCGACCCCGCGTACTATGCCGGAAAGCTGGTAGATGCCCAATTCGCTGGCGAGGAGGAGTATGAGGGAATTTCGGCATATCATTTTGTACTCGGTTCAGCCAACACAACAGAATCCAACCCAGGGTACCAGTTGGAAGGGGAACTCTATCTGGCAATAGAGGGCAACTACATACTCTATTCGCACTGGAAGGAAACCAGCAAGCAAGGCGACTTTGTGCAGGTCTTTGAGGTCACGCAAACCTTGTCGTCCATCAACCAGGTGACTGATATCAGTTTACCTGCCGGCATGGAAGAAATGGCCTCAACGGCGAACCTGCCGTCTGAACTCGGCTTGCCGCTTCCGCCGGAGAGCGCGTTCGATGAAATGATAAAGTATGAGAATGGGATTGGCGTCGATTATTACTTCTTCACTACGCCCAAGAAAAGCATCGAGGAATTTCTAACCTACTACCGGAACCTGCCTCCGACGAATGGCTGGACGGTTTCGCATGTCGGTCACGTGACCCTCCACCAAGAGGACTGCGAGTTCACTCGAGAGTGCGTGATCATCAACCAGGGAAGCACTCAGGTCATACTTTATTACAATGGCGGCACCATCCGGGCGGAATTTGATTGGGCTCACAATTTTTCTCCGTTGAATTAACATCTTTCCGCCTCAACGCATACAGGCCTTCCTCCCCCATTCATCATGGACAGCCGTCAGATTCAGCCAGCCAGCTCCACCACCAGCGTATCCATCGCCAACTCCAGGGTGGATTGTCCCGTCTTGACCTCCTCGTCAATCCTCAATAATTTTCGATAAATGCTCTCAAGCGACTCGATGGAAAAACGAGCCGCTTGTTGTGTAGCCTTCTCCGCCACGAACGGATGCACGCCCAACGCGCGCGCGACATCGTCCTTGGTACCGCGGCCGTCCAAAATTTCGCGTGCCTGAATCAACAAACGGAATTGCCGCACGACCATCCCCCACAACGAAAACGGTTCTTGGGTCTCGAGTAGGCGGTGCAATAGATGCTGCGCCGATTTGCCATTTCCATTCGATAACGCATCCACGAAATCGAATACCGATTGCTGTGACGTGACGATGCACACGGCTTCCACATCGGCAATGGTCACCGGCCGCGCCCAATTGACATACGCCAGCAGTTTGACGATCTCCATCCCCGCCTGACGCGTATCCGCGCCGACCATGTCTTTTAGCATTTCTGCCGCGCGCGGTTCGATCTGCCCGCCCTGCTGTTTCATTTCGTTGACGATCCAGCCTGTCATGTCTTTGAGGCGCGGAAGCATGAAGGCTTTGGCTTGAATGAGTTTGTTGTTTTTCTCCGCCCATTTCACCAGCCAGTGTCTTTCGGCATCGCGCGGCTCGACCGATTCATACAACACCAGCCGCGTCGTTTCGGGCGCCTGTTCGATGAACGCAAGGAATTTCTTTCTCAATGAGACATTGTTGTATTTGGAGGAGGGATTCGCCAACAGGACCAAACGTCTCTTGGCGAGGAACGGCATGGCATTGACCGCGTTGTTCAGGTCATTTTCGGTCAGCGTGCGCGCGTCGAGGCGCGCCGTGTTCATGTCTGCGCTGGTGGGGTCGGTGAAGTCCGCGTCGAAGTCTTTGAGTTTGCGCGCGATGGCGAATTCGTCGTTGCCGAAGAGGAAGTAAAAGTTGGGCATGATACTTTCTGCCGCTGAGTCACAGAGACGCAGAGAGAAAAATAAACTCTGTGTCTCCACGTCTCTGTGGCAAAACTATTTCGTGATGATCCGATGAACGCCTTTGCGGACGAGGCGAATGTCCACGATCTGCATGCTCCCCAAGTCTGCTTCGGTGGTGATGTACTTCTGAAGCCACGGACCCAGCGGTTTGCTCAGGAAGTAACCGAAGAGGGCTAACGCCAACGCGAAAGGAATTAATCCGATGCGCCAAAAGGTGGAGCGCGCCCTGCGCAGGGGCATCCAGGCGAACGTCGCGGGCAGAAGCGTACCGACGACAAGATTCGTCCCGCATCCTTCATGGACGGCGAGTCCGCTTTCGCCGGCGTGGAGTCTCGCCATGGCTTCCGTCGCCGCTTCGTTCACATCCACCGTGGTTGCATCGCCGAGGAGAAAAAAACCGGTCGGGTTGGAATGTCCCGCCATCGGCTGATGCCGGTACTTGCGCGCCAGCACATGCAGGGTGGCATGTTCGAGCGCGTGGTTTCTTCGAGTTTCGAGGATGAGGGGAAGTTGAAGAAGCATGTGACGATTATACATGCAACAGATGATGAATGACATGCGAATAACAGTCCCGCTTTATGTTCGTTTAATCAAAACCTTTACAAACTCAGTTGCAAATTTAGACAAAACGACGACAATAAGGCGGAAACCATTCGAGGACAGATGACCAAGGTACACCAAACTCAAAAATCGCACATCCCAAAGAATTCATTATTTTTCGAAAAGATTGTTCCCGTATCGCTGATCCTCATGGGTATCATCACGCTCGGGCTGATTCTGTTCGCGGCAGGCGTGTTACTTGGGTTCGTTAAATTTTAGGTCAGGAGAAAATCATGTCCGTCAATCACATCCTTCCGTTCATCTCGACCGTGATCATGCTGTATTTCACCGTCAGCGTTTTGCAGAAATTCGTCGCGCGCCGGCAGACTCATTTTCTCTTCTGGGGTATCGGGCTGGCGATGTTCGGCGCGGGGAGTTTTGCCGAAGCGTACCTCGCGCTGGCCTGGAACAAATGGGTTTTCTTCTCATGGTATCTATTCGGCGCGGCATTGAACGCCGCCTGGCTCGGGCACGGAACCTTGACCTTGCTCGTTCGTAAAAGGTGGGTGCATGTCGTCACAGCCCTGCTGGTGATCGGAAGTCTGTACGCAACGAGCCTGATGCTGCAAGCCATGCCTAAACTGGATGAGTCGGTCTTTTCCAAGGATAAAATAATCAGCGAGCAATACGGTACAAAAGTCCTCGACGAGGGCGAAACGGCTCCTGCAGGCGCGCAGACCCTCACCACCACCTACCGCGGCAAGCAAGTGACCGCGGTGCGCGGCATCCTCCCGCTTGGCACGCCCGTACGGCTGACCACTCCGTTCTTTAACATCTACGGTTTGCTTACGCTGGTGGGCGGCGCGATCTATTCCGCGTTTCTCTTCTGGCGTAAACGCGTCATGCCCAACCGCGTCATCGGCAATGTGTTGATCGCGGCGGGCGCTTTGCTGATCGGTTTTGCCAGCACGCTCACGCGGCTCGGCTACGGCGAATATCTGTACGTGGGCGAATTGCTTTCCGCCATTCTTATGTTCATCGGTTTCCGCTATGCGGCGAAACCCCAGCCCGATGAGATCGCCGTGCGGGAATCTGTCCCCGTTCCCGCACATTGAATTAAAAATAACCGAATAATCAACGAGCCGTGGAAATGCTCCACGGCTCGTCCTTTTTCCAACGCGTCAACCACTCATGTGTGGCTGGCGTGTTCCAGTTTGTGATAGGTCTGTAACAAGCTGATCAGGATCTCGTCGGTGAACGCGTGGATCCTGGCGTGGATTTGGGTGGCGCGTTTGGCTGGCACGTTGGCTTCGCTGTACACCTTGATGACCGATTCGATCAGCGTATCCCTGAAAAACATAAAGGCTTTCGCCGCGTCCACGTAACTCAGGTTATACCGCCGGGCGCGCGAGGCATATTCGTACCCAATGGCATACGCCTCGGACTCGGCTTCGCGCCCGTTGGTTGCCACGTAGGTCATCAGACCCTGAAACAATGAACGCGCGCTCATGCGATATTGCGCGCGGGCTTCCTCGTCCAATTTTTGATACCACGATTCGGCTTCAAGGTGCCCCTCCGATATCTGCATACGGACGTTCTTCACGACCTCCTGCATCATGCCTTCGGGTTCAACCGCTTCCTCCCTGGATGCTGAAGTTGATTCCGCCCATAGCAGTATTTCCCCGCGCTTGTAGCGGCGATGTCCGCCCTGCGTCTTGTGGACGGGTAATACGCCCTTATCGGACCAAAGCCGTACCGTGCTCGGATGCACCCCCAGCAGTTTTGCCGCATCGCTGAGAGAAAGCCATTCACTGGTCATGTTCAGTGGATAAGATAAGCAAACAGAGTCAACGGCAAGGCAGCGAGGACGCCTTTGGCAATGACGCACAACGCCTGACGCCGAACTTGATTCAATTCCGACTTATCCGTGATCCGTTCTTTTTTATCAGAGATGTTGCGCAGACCGCGCGACGCGAGCAACACTCAGGTCTTATCGAGCGATTGGAAATAACTCGTGGTCGCCGCGCTGAACAGGAAGAACAAGGGCAAACGCCAAAGCGGTTGTACATCGAGGATAACGAGTGCAGCCAACAAGCTCAGTGAGAAGACGAAGATTCGAATCGCGAATTGCGCCCGTTTCTCTCTTTCCTTTGGGCTGATATTGGGGATGCAAATCTCGCCGCCCTCCTCGTCATGATTCGACGCGTCGTGAAACTTTGTATCGGCAAAAAACAAGGGATGAGTTCGGGTCATGGGTCAATCCGCGTTGATGGCAATTTTATCGGTAAAGGCCGGTTCGTGCGCCTTCCTTTGGAACGCAGGAACATCAATACGATACAACAGAATCGCGGCGACGAACAACATCAACGCTTCGAGGCTGAATACTACAAGATAACCGCTCAGGGCGTTCCCGGTAATGCCAGTCGCCACATCCGCGACGATGCCCGCCATGAGCAATCCCACCAGACGCGAGAGGCCGTTCGAGAAACCCCAGGCACCGATGTACAGCCCAACCTTTTCAGGGACAGTGAGGTCGAACATCAGCGAGAGATTCGCAATCGTGGAAATGCCTGTGCCAAACCCCAGCAGGACAATACCGATATAAAAGGCAGTTTCGCTGGCACTCAGCCCGCTGATCACAATGATGACAAACCCGATCAACACGCCGAGATTTCCTGATTGGGCTACGTACTTCTTTTTGACGCGTCCATCAAGAATGCCTGCAACCATAAAGGCAAGCAGTGTGAAGACGTTGGTGACCGAGACGATTCGGGAGGTGTGTTCGAGGGTCATACCGAAGGCTTGCGCGGCGAACGGTTCGAGCAGAACATCCTGCCCAAGGATGGCGGCGAGGAGCAATAACAGATAAATGAAGAAGATCCTGGCAACGCGGTTTTCCGTGATGGCGTGGGCCATTTCTTTGATCGAGTAGGAGGTCTGCGGACTGAAGTCCGCAGACCCACGGTTTACGTCCGCAACCCTGGGTTCAAGCCCGATTAGCCCGAGCAAACCCAACGTAAGGGCAGAGGCGGCGACGACGAGAAAAGCACGTTCGAGAACAACCGGATCATACGTGGGCACCATGCGGCTGAGCGATATCCCCGTCGCGATCAGGCCGATCACCATAATGGTGAACATGGTCGCAACCGTTTTGCCGCGTCCTTTATCGCCTGAGAGTTCGGAGGCGAGCGAAAGGTAGGAAACGGCGGAGAGGTTGTAGCCCATGCCCCACATTCCAAAAGCCAATATGCCAGCCATGATTCCGAGCATTGTGTTTTCGCCGATTAGGAGCGCAACCTTGGGCGAAACGGCAACGCCAGCCGCACAGAGCGCCAGACCCGCGAGGATGTATGGCGTCCGACGATAGCCAAAGATGGGATGACGATCGGAGAAAGAACCGATGGCAACTTGAACGGGGGAAAGCAAATACGGAAATATGGCGAGAAGTGTGAACAGGGTTTTGGAGACACCCAGGTCAAAGATCATCACGCGATTGAGCGTGCTATTGATGGGAACGAGGGTCATCGCGACCGCGGTATGGATGAGGGCGAGTTGAAGGCGTTTTACCAGCATTGTTAGTATCCCGTTATTGGGAGGAAACCCTTTGAGGTACTCAGGGTAATCTCCGCGATCGAAGCAAACCTCAAAAAGAAGAAGGAGTTTGCCTGGTGACACACTCGTCGATTAATTCTCGGCATCCATCGCAATAGCGAATGGTCATTTACACAGAGCAAGGGCGTCGGTAACGCCCTCGTGCCTGTTGGTTGAAATTGTATGCGTGATTTTCCGCAGGACAATGTAGATTTGCATAGAATTCCACTAGAAGATTGTGAGCAGAGTTGCGGGAATACACCGCAAGGCAATCTTTGACTGAATCCGACATAGAGGAATTTTGGTCGAATTTTCTGATGATCTATTATTGCATTAATTTCCTAAGGTCCGCGTATAGAAAGAAGAGGAGGATACTGACTGCGACAACACTCCAGGTGAGGTACCGCCTGCGCCAGCCGGTGTGCCACAATCTCCAAATATTACGCGTCATCATCCCGATTGCCAGCAAACTAATGGCAAGATTGAGCCAAACAGAAACCGAGTCGCTCAACCTGATCCATGGCAACAGGAATGGCACGAGGACGTATTGCAAACTACAACGCGCTGCCGCCCACAGCATGAGACCGTTGACGATGCCGGGGTCGCCCTTCGTTGTTTGAACCTGACGCTCTTCTGTTCGGTTGTTTTGAATCCCGTCCATTGGGTTGCCTCCTTCACTTGGACGAAAAAACGGTCAACGGATGTTCGGCAATGACGCGCGCCTGTACGCGCGTGCCCACCTCGTAGATCTTTGTATGATCGGTGAACGCATGCAGGATTTGTCCTGAGTTCAGGCGCAGGCGATACAAGTTGAACGCTCCGCGGAAGAACCGAGCCACAATGAGACTGTTCCCACTCCCGTCGATCTCGAAGTCAATATCATCCGCGCGCAGGGCGATCTCAACGGGGGTCGACGCGGGCAGGTCCACCGTTTGCTGGATCACACCGATCTCGGTCTGAAGACCGCCGGCGACAACCTTGCCGCGCAGGAAATCGCTATCGCCCATGAACTCGGACACGAAGTGCGTGTTCGATTCGTGGAAGATCTCCTCCGGTGTGCCGATCTGTTCCAGCTCGCCGCGTTGCATTACCGCCAATCTGTCGCCCATGTAAAGAGCCTCATCTTGATCGTGCGTGACGAAGATCACCGTGGCGCGCATCGATTTGAGGATGCCGCGCACATGCTCGCGCACTTCGGCGCGCAGGTCGGCATCGAGACTGCTGAACGGTTCATCCATGAGGACGAGCACGGGTCGCGGCGCCAACGCGCGCGCCAACGCCACGCGTTGACGTTCACCGCCGGATAGCTCATGCGGATACCGCTTCGAATACGATAGCAGCCCCACCATATGAAGCATTTCCCCCACTGTGGTGCGAATCTCGGTTTGGTTTTTGCCGCGCAGACCAAACGCGACGTTCTCGTACACAGTCAGATGTGGGAACAGGGCATGGTCTTGAAACACCATTCCCATGCCGCGCTTCTCGGGCGGGACAAAAACCGTTTTGGATGCGACAACCCGCTCGCTCAACCGAATGAGACCCGAATCAGGACGTTCAAGTCCCGCGATCAGGCGCAATGTGGTGGTCTTGCCGCATCCGCTCGGACCGACAAGGGCAAGGATCTCGTTATCGCTCAAATCGAATGAGACATCGTTCACAGCAAGATACTGCGCGCCCGGAAATCCTTTAATGAGATTTTGCACTTCCAAGGTGGTCATTTGAAGATCTGCTCTCTGCGTAACAGGAATGATAACGGCAATGCGGATGCTACCACGAGCAATAATGCCGCGGGCGCGGCTTGCGTATAAAAACCCTCGCCGGCCCACACCCACACGCGGACGGCGAGCGTGTCGAACCCTGCCGGACGAAGCAGCAACGTGGCAGGCAGTTCCTTGAGCGAAGTGAGGAAGACCAGCGAACCTCCCGCCAAGAGCCCCGGCAGGATCAAAGGCAACGTCACCCGGATCAACGTTTGCAGTGACGTCCGCCCCAGCGTACGCGACGCTTCTTCCAACGACGGGGAAAGTTGGTTCAACGCCGATTCGCTCGCCCTCACAGCCTGCGGCATGTGCCGCAACACGTAGGCGATGACCACGACCAGCGGCGTGGCGTACAGAAAAGGCAGCGCGCGATTTACGAGAAGGACCAGGCTGAGCGCGATGACCACCCCCGGTATGGCATACCCCACCTGGCACAACCGCGAAACAAAGCGCGAAAAGCGATTTGGATAACGAACCACCAGCAACGCGACGGGCAGTGAAAGTATCACCGCGATCAAAGCCGCCGACGCCGAAGTCCATACACTATTCCAAACATAATCTCCAAATCCCTGCGAACCGGTGCGAAAGATCACCGCGAGTGCTTGCGGATCGAGCAAGGCTTGAACGCTCCACACCAACAGAACTCCAACCGGCACAAGCAAGCTGGCGAATACGATCCCGGAGGTAAGGAACCAAGCAAGGATTTTCCACTTACCCAACGCAATCACCGACGCGGGGCGCCAGGCGCTTTCCATTTGCGTGAAGCGCGCGCGTCCCTGCAATCTCAATTCACCCCACAGGATCAGGATCGCCAGCGCGACGAGGATGCCGCTCAAAACCGAAGCGGCCGAACGGTCATAACGACCCGAAAGCTGAACGAAGATGGCCGATGAAAACGTTTCGTATCGTAACAGGGCGACAGTGCCATACTCCGCCAAAATATCCAAAGCCACGAGCAGTGCGCCAGCTAACAAACCGGGACGAAGCGCGGGCAGGGTCACATGAAAGAACGTCTGCACGGGTGTGCGCCCGAAAACGCGCGAGGCCTCCTCGAGCGAGGCGTGGAGTGAACGGAACGCGGCTCCGCTCAAAAGATAGACATACGGGAACATGAACAACGTGAGGATGAACGCTGCACCCCAAAAACCGATCGGGCTGGGTGTAGGGATGGGCTGCCCGAAAACGCTTTCGAGAAATTGCGGAACGATTCCCCCGCGCGGGCGGAGCAAGGCGAGATGCACGATGCCGCCGATGTACGCCGGAATCGCCAAAGGCATCGCCAGCATCCAACGAAACACTTTTCTGCCGGGCAGGTCGGTGCGTTCGGTGAGCCACGCCATGCTTACTCCGGTCAATAATGCCCCGCCCGTAACTGCAAGCGTGAGCAACAACGTGTTACCCAGCAATTTCCAGATGCGCGTCTGGAACAACCGGCTCCATGCTTCCGGTTCCGCGCTGAAGGCTCGTACAAAAATATACACCAAAGGAATGGCGACAAAAAGCGCCACCAGCCCCGCGGCGAAGATGAGCCGGGGGCTGATGGATAGGTTCCTTGCTGGATGCAACCTGAAGGTTGTTGGGCGCGACGTTTCCACAGGACAAATTGTAACCTGTCATTGCAAAGCGCCGATCTCCGACAGCGAATCAATGACGGATGGCTCTTACGGCAACCCCACCTTTTCCAACAGATCGAATGTGGCATCGAATTCGAGCGCGGCCTGCACCACATCCACATCCGCGAGGCGGAAGGCATCCAACGACTGGACACCATCCTTCAGCGCCGCACCGGGCAACAACGGATATTCGTAGTTCTGCTCGGCAAACAATCTTTGACCCTTTGCCGAGACAAGAAAATCAAGAAAGGCTTGCGCGGCGGCAGGATTCGGCGCGCCGTTCACAACGGCCGCTGCGGTAGCGTTGGTGAGCAGACCGATCTGACCCTCGCCCTGATCGGGATAGACCACACCCACATTGCTTCCCTCCGCCAGTTGCAGGTGGAAGTAATAATGATTCACAAGCCCGAGTTTGAACTCACCCGCACCGACCGCCTTGCGCACGTCGGTGTGCCCGCCAAAGAAGGTCACTTCGTTCGCGAGCAAGCCATTCAACCACGCTTCGGTCTTTTCTTCGCCGAGCAATTGTCTCATCGCGGCGACTTGCGCCTGCATCGAACCGTTCGTCGAACCGGCTGCGGCGATCTGTCCCTGCCATTTCGGGTCGGTCAGATCAAAGATTGAAGCCGGTGCCTCCGCATCCGAAACCAGATCCTTGTTATACATGATCACGCGCGCGCGGCGGGTCAACCCGGTCCAATAGTTGTCTGCGCCGAGGAATTCGGCGGGCAGCTGCTCCGAGCCTTTGGGCGCATACGACTGAAAGATTCCCTGCCCCGCCAGCGATTGCACGGTGAACAATTCGGTTGTGATGAACACATCGGCCTGTGGGTTGGCTTGCTCTTCGATCAGCGCGTTCGCGAGTTCACTATTGCTCCCGGCCTTGAGCAACAGATTGACGTTTGGATATTGTGCCTTGAACGCATCGATGACCGGCTGGATGAGCGGCTCCGCGCGCCCCGAATAGATGATCAGGTCGCCTGATATATCTACAACTTCCACAGGCGCTTCCGTACCGACGGGTGAAGTTGTCTCGGCTTCGGTTGCCGGCACATCACTGCCGACGGCAGGTGTACCGCCGCAGGCGGTTACGAGCATGGTTAGCAACGAAACGATCGTGAAAAACTTTGCCTTACCTAGCATGTACATCGTATCTCCTTCTAAAGAAGTGAATTTTGCTAAACAGACAAATCAGGTAGCTTTTGCCTGCTGGTTTTCGCCGTATAGTATAATTTTCACAAAGCGAATAATCCAGATATTGGTTATGTATTTGCCTTATATCTCATTGCAAATAGTTTTCAACCCGATTGATACTTCTCAAGAAAACAAGGCCCGACAGGTCCGCTTACCCGCTACCAGTCAGGTTTAATGAACTGGAGTTCCATGTCCGTAAGCCCCGCCATGCAGCGTTACGCCGCTGAGATCTATCGTCTGCAACAAGACCATGAACAGGTGCCGCTTTCCCTATTAAGTTCGCACGTTGAATCCTCCGCCCAAGCCATCTCCACGATGGTCAAACGCCTGAACAAAAGTGGATTTCTGATTCACGCGCCTTATCGCGGTGTCCGTCTGACCGAGGCGGGCGAACGTATCGCCATGCCTTCCCTGCGCCGCCATCGGCTCACGGAGGTCTTTCTCGTCAAGGTGATGAAATATGATTGGGCTTCGGCTCACGATCTTGCGGATACCTTCGAAAAGGGAATCAACGAGCAACTGGAAGACCGCATGGACGAACTGGCGGGTCATCCCACGCGCTGTCCGCATGGGGAGCCGATACCCTCGAAAGACGGAATCATGCCCAAAGTTAGGGATGAATCGCTGGTGAATGTCCCATCCGGGTCAGATTGCATCGTCAGCCGCGTCCGCACACACGAACTGGATAAACTACGTTACATCGCAGAGATCGGACTCGTGCCGGGGACACCATTCCATTTGTTGAGTTGCGCCCCATTCAAGGGACCGCTCCGCCTCGAGATGAAACCGCACGACCACATCATCGGGTATGAACTGTCGCAGTCCATTTGGGTGGAGGTGACACAAGAGGGCAAAGGCAACAAACTTCCCCCGTTAAAAGCGCCATACACCAAATCCGACAGAACCTAACGAATAGACCCTGCCTACGGCAGGGTCTATTCGTTTCAACAGAGCCCGAGTATTTCCTTCGCAAAAAACAATGACATCCATCAATACAGAAATTACCAACTTTCAGGAATAATAAGGTTCACAATGTCAAATTTACTAAGACTCCACGAACTAAAGCCGGGACAGATGGCGATTGTGACGCACATCGGCGGAACAGGTGCATTGCGCAGGCGTTTCGTCGAGATGGGAATCGTGAAAGGCGAAACAATCTTGATTGAACGCAACGCCCCGCTTGGCGACCCCGTGGAATACCTGATCAAAGGCTACCACCTTGCCCTGCGAAAAGAGGAAGCGGCGCACATAGAAGTTACCTTGCATGGAGACTCGAATGGCTGACATCACTATCGCGTTGGCGGGCAATCCCAACGCGGGCAAGACCACGATCTTCAATGCGTTGACGGGTCTACGGCAACACACGGGCAACTGGCCCGGCAAGACGGTTGAAAAAAAAGAAGGCGAAATCGAACACGATGGCAAGCTCATCAACATCGTAGATTTACCCGGTACGTACAGTCTCACCGCCTATTCGCCCGAAGAGATCATCGCGCGTGATTACATTATTCAGGAACGCCCCGATGTGGTCATCAACGTGGTGGATGCGACCAACCTCGAGCGTAATCTGTTCCTCACCGTTCAAATCCTAGAACTGGATGTACCCGTCGTCCTCGCGCTCAACATGACCGACGACCTGCACAAGAACGGCGCTAAGATCAACGTCGAGCAACTCTCGCAACTGCTCGGGAATGTCCCTGTTGTGCAAACAGCGGCGAACAAACGCAAGGGCATAGCGGAGCTCATCAACAAAGCTGTGCGTGTGGCTAGAAAAAACTAACCACTGAGACACGGAGACACTGAGAGAGAGAGAAAGTAAATCTCTGTGGCTCAGTATCTCCGAGGTTCAAACTTTTTGAGAAATGTATGTCAACCACATCATCCCTTTTCAAACTTGATTACGGCGGCAAGATCGAACGTGAGATCGCTACACTCATCTCCGCATTCGAGGAATTCCAATTCGATACAGGCCGTTACTCCAAACGCTGGCTGGCAATCAAACTATTGGAAGCCGATGTCGACATTCTCACACGCATACAGAAAATGCCGAACGGCGAACAGGTCATTGCGCTCGCCAGACAGAGCGCAGATCATGTCTCATCCATGCTCGGCGACGACTTCGACCTCCTCACCGCCGACCGCCGCTACGGTTACATCAACGGCATCGTGCGCCAGTCGCTCCACCGTCCGCTCATCGACCGCATCACCCTTACCGACCGCATTGACGACATCGTCACGCACAAATGGCTCGGTCTGCCCGTTTTCTTCGTGGTGATGTACATCGTCTTCCGACTCGTGATCGATGTATCGTCTCCTTTTCTGGATTGGACGGACTCTGTCATCAACGGTCCCATCGCCCAACTCTTCCGCTTCGTGCTGGATCTTCTACCTGTTCCCGCGTGGATGGATTCTCTCGTCATTGACGGAGTCGTGGCAGGAGTCGGAGGCGTGCTGGTCTTTGTCCCTGGGCTATTGATCCTCTATTTCTTCCTCGCCCTGCTCGAAGACTCTGGTTACATGTCCCGTGCAGCGTTCGTGATGGACCGCTTCATGCGCGTGGTCGGCTTGCACGGCAAATCGTTCATCCCGATGATTCTGGGATTCGGTTGCGCTGTCCCTGCCATCTACGCCACACGAACAATCGCCAGTCGCCGCGACCGTGTTCTCACAGCATTGCTCGTACCGCTCATGTCATGCTCAGCGCGTTTGCCTGTCTATGTTGTCTTTGGTCTCGCATTCTTTGGCGCCCGCGCCGGGACCATCATCTGGGCGATGTATGCGTTGGGTATTATCGTCGCCATGCTGGCAGGGATGGTCTTTACAAAAACAATTCTCAAGCCTGACGCCACATCCGCATTTGTCTTGGAACTGCCTCCCTATCGTCAACCCGCGTTGAAAAGTGTCCTCATTCACATGTGGGAGAACACGAGTGAATTTGTCCGCAAGGCCGGGACGATGATCCTCTCCGCCTCGGTTGTCATGTGGCTTCTGCTCAATCTTCCCTGGGGCGTAGCCGAACAACGCGACTCGTATTTCGGCAAAGTCAGCGGAGCGATATCGCCCGTCTTTGCCCCGCTTGGGTTTGACAATTGGGAAACGGGCGGCGCGCTCGTGACGGGATTCATCGCGAAGGAGATCGTCGTCAGCACGATGAGCCAGATCTATCTTGGGGGTCAGGAAATGCAAGTTGTTGATGAAACAACTTTCGGCGAAGACATGATCGGCATCGGTGTGGGATTTGTGGAGGCAACGGTCAGCTCGGCGAGAATCTTATTGAGTATTATCCCTGGCGTGAATCTGGTCGAAGAGGAATCCTCAGGTGAAAATACGGCATTGGGTCTCGCATTACGCGACCACTTCACGCCTTTGAGTGCCACTGCGTTTCTGGTTTTCGTTTTGTTATATGTGCCATGCGTTGCAACACTGGGCGCGATCAAACACGAATTCGGAACTTCATGGGCTATCACGTCCGCCGTCTACCAGACTGGCGTTGCATGGATCACCGCCTTTATTGTCTATCAAGGCGGACTCTTGCTGGGGTTGGGATAATGTCATGTTGACGCAACTGGTGGAACTACTCGAAGACGAAGAGAACGGACTTACCCTTTCCGAGATCAGCCGCGAGATGAAGGCTCAACCATTGGCAGTTCTTTCCATGATCAATTTATTGGTTCAAAAGGGGAAACTGCTCGAGATCGGACCCGAAGGTCTTTGTTGTACAACCTGCGCGCTTCGATCAGATTGCATTCTGCCCGCGACGAAGGGGAAGAGGTATGTGGTAGCTCACAATCACTAAAAAATGAACCGTAAAGCACAAATCGAATTCTGTGCTTTTGATTCAAACAAGGTAACCTACTTCCCTTTGATCATTTGCCTCGCCACTTGCAACAATTCATGCGCGGATCTCAGTGTCCCTTCGCCGACCTCACCGAGCATTTGCGAAAGTTCGAGCAGGCGCGGCTCCCCTTCGAGTTGCTCTACGCGCGTGAGCGTGCGGCCCTTATCCACCAATTTTTGAACCTGATAATGCTGGTCGCCGAATACCGCCAACTGCGGAAGATGCGTCACGCAGAACACTTGATGCGAGCGCGAGAGATTCCACAGTTTCTGACCGACGGTGAGACCCACACGTCCGCCGATGCCCTGATCGATCTCATCGAAGATCAACGACGGGACTTCATCCGCGCGGGCAAGCACATTCTTAAGTCCCAACATCAAACGGGAGGTCTCACCGCCTGAGGCGATCTTCGCCAGCGGCTTGAGTCCTTCACCGGGATTCGGCGCGATCAAAAATTCCACGCGGTCGATGCCGTTCTGGTCGAACCCAATGCGCGGACCGCCGTTGAGAGGAACACCGTTCGGATCGGGTTTGGTTTGAAAGTCCACGGCGAACTTCGCTTCGGACATTTTCAAATCATCGAGTTCAGTTTCGATACCCTGACTCATTTTCGTCGCTGCAGACTTTCGCTTTTCCGAAAGAGCCAGCCCCTGCTTGCCGAGTTTTTCCAAAAACTTCGCTTCTTCCAATTCCAATTCGTCGATGCGATCCGCCGCGCCGGTAATGGTCTCAAGCTGCTTGCGCGCGTTCTCGCCGGAAGCGATCACCGCGGGAATGCTCCCGCCGTACTTGCGCGTGAGCGAATGGATCAGGTCGAGCCGCTCCTCCACCTCGTCGAGCCGCTTCGGGTTGAACTCGATCTCCTCCAGATAATCGCGCAGTTCGCCAATCACTTCGGAAATCGTGTCGAGCAACACTTCGGCTTGATTGGCTAGGTCGTTTTTGGCTGAATCGATCTTGGCAAGCGCGGCCAGGGCTTGCGCGGCTTGACCGATCAGGTCGCTGGCGGCGGGAGTTTCAGGTGAACCTTCCTCCAGAACAGCCAACGCCTCTTGTGCATTTTGCGCCAGCGACTCGGCATTCGCGAGCCGGTCGCGTTCCTTGCGCAGTTCCTCATCCTCGCCCGGCTTCATGCGCGCGGCTTCGATCTCTTCGGCTTGGTACGTCAGAAACTCGATGCGGCGGTCCGCGTCCGCTTGCGCTTTGCGTAGTTCGTTCAACTCGTTGCGCACACCGAGCAACGCATGGTAGGTCTGTCGATACTCGCTGAGTGGGCGCGAAACTTCAGCGTAGCGGTCGAGCAAACCCAAATGGGCGCGAGAATCGAGAAGCGAAAGATGTTCGGCTTGGCCATGAATGTCCACAACCAGCGATCCGATCTCCTTGAGCAGCGAGACGTTGACCGTGCGCCCATTAACGCGCGCCACGCTCCGTCCTTCCTTGCGGACTTCTCGGGTCAGCACCACGTAGTTCGGATCGTCCATCAGGTCTTCGCGTTGCAGGATGAAATGCACCGATTCCCGTTCCGGACCTTTGAGCTGGTACACGCCTTCGACGAACGCGGCGTCTGAATCGGTGCGCACGAACGTCGGGTCGGCTTTGCCGCCGATAAGCATGACCACCGCGTCGAGGATGATGGATTTACCCGCACCGGTTTCACCGGTCAGGATGATAAGTCCCGGACCAAAACGCAGGTCGAGTTTATCGATGATGGCAAAGTTATGGATGCGAAGTTCGGTTAGCATGTTATCGTCTAATTACCATACCTGTGAATTGGTAGTACGCAGCGGGGACGCCCAGCACCAGATATACGATCTGCCAGAGAATGGGACCAAAAGAGTACATCACCGTGACTGCATCCGCTCCGCCGCTGAGCATGAAAAATAAGCCCGGCAGTCCGCTCAGAAGCATCACCGGCAAGGCGCCGACGATCATGCCGCCCGCCAGCGTGAAGTTGAGCGCGCGTGACCGGCGATTTCTGATAAAGCGCCGCACGAGATTGCCAATGCCGGCGCCAGCCACGGGCGCAAGAAAAATAATGAAGAATCCCCAGATGATCGCGGTGATGGCAATGGTCGCCACAGCCGCAAGCGCAGACAGAATGGAGGACGCAACAAAAACGATGAGGTAGTCCGTCCATACCGCCGTATCGAACACCTTTAGATGCTGACGCACACAATCCTTGCAGCGATAGCCGGTCGGTGTGCGGACGGCACACGCGGCACAGATCGGGCGATCGCAATTATTGCATCGCAGCGAGGTTTCGCGGGTTGGGTGCTTGTAACAATAGAGTGTTCCCGTTGTTTCTGTCATCTTGGCATCCCTAAAGAATTTTCGTTCATGTGCGCGGTGAGATTCCGGTAAAAATACCCGGGGTCACCAAAGCGGACGAACTGTGCGTTGATGTCTGCGGCGCGCACATCGATACGATCGTCTTCCATCAAACTGATAGGTGCCTGCCCATCCACGCTGAGCACGGCGTTCTCGCTTTTGGGGATCAGGCTCACAGTGGAGCCTTCGGCGAGGACAACCGCGCGATCCACTGAAAGATGCGGAGCGATCGGCACGAGCAGGATATTTCGGAGTTCAGGCGGCAGGATCGGTCCGCCAGCGGCGAGGGCATAGGCAGTTGAACCGGTCGGAGTCGCGGCGATCAATCCATCGGCGACATAGCTAAAGAGCTCGTGTCCATCCACCAGCGCGCTGAGACGCACCGGGCGAAGCATCTGCCCGCGCCCCACGACGACCTCGTTCAACGCGTGCCACTCACCTGTCGGTTCGCCGGCGCGGATATGCTCGGCGCGCAGCATCATGCGATGTTCGATCCACGCCTCGCCTGCGAACATTTTCTTGAAATACACGCGCCACTGGGTGCGGTCGACCTGCAGGAGGAAACCGATGCGCCCGAGATTGACGCCAAGGATCGGCACGCGGCTTGGGGCGCACAAATGTCCCGCGCGCAGGATGCTGCCGTCGCCGCCAGCGATGATCAGCAGGTCGAACTCACCGGCGCGAACACGCTTGCGCAGGTCTTCATCGTAGATCGAGCCATGCGGCGCGTCCATGCCCAGCGCTTTGAGGAAAAGCGCCATCGCCGCCACCTCGCTAAAGGCTTCAGGCATCTTGGGGTACGCCATGACAACGGGGCGCATCGGTGGGATAAAGGCGTTGGACATGATTTACAAATTATACCTTTTGCTACACCAACAACTGGTCGCAAACGGACCTAAACCCGCATCGCTTACAACGGGACGCCTGCTCGTGCGACCTTGCGACCTCTTTCTTCAACCCATCGCGTTTCATTTCGGTAAGCAACTCCAAGAGGGACTGCTCCAACTCGTGCGTGTACTCCACCGAAAAATCGCGGTCGCTGTAGTGGATGATCCCATAGGGCGGGCGTTTGCCGTAGGTTTTCTCCACCAGCAGGCAATACGAAGCCAGTTGAAAAATGTGCGAGTCATACGGCGCCTCCGGCGCGCGCCCCGATTTGACCTCAACGGGAATGATCCTTCCGTTCTGTTCCACAAGATAATCTGGTTTGCCGGTCAATTCAAGGGCGGCATAGAAAAGCGGTTTCTCCAGTTTGCTCCAGCCGCGAGTATCGGTGTAGATGACGCGTCCACCGGGGAGCCCTGCGGCTTTTCTTTGGCGTTCGGCTTGCCAGAAAAAAAGTAGGGCGAGAATGAGGAGGAAAAGAGCGAAATAAAGCATATAGGAAGTAGCTCTCAGCGATCAGCCCCGAATATATTCGGGATGTTCCGCGAGGAAGATATCAAAATCGAGTTCACCCGGTGACTGATCATATCCAGTCAAAAAAGCCGCCGCTTCGCTACGATGTTGCGTCCCATGATTAACAACATGGACAATCTTCTGCCAAACTTTGAGGCTGGCTTGAGAATCATCTCCATAACCTTTATTCAAGATATCCTCATTCAAAACAGATTCATACATCATCCAAGCATTTCGCTCCACATCCCAACGAGTCCTCAAAGCAGTCACATCGGCAAAATCAGCCTCATTCAGTATTTCTGAAGCATCCTGCGCTTGCAGAATCAAGCGCCAACCATACTCTGTATCCAGTCCATGAACCAGAATCCCGCGCAGACTACCCCACCCGGGATTCGGCGTAATCTCGCGGGTAAATTCATCCACAGATACCTGTTCACATGCGGTGAGAATCCGATCATCCGCCCAAAAGTTGTAGGCGATCAACGCTGTAATGTCAGCCTTATGCATATCTTCTCATACTTCCCTTTGTTACAGAATTCGAGCCGTGCAATAGCTGACCAACAGGATCAACGCGAGCATCAGCAGAATTAACCCGACCGTCCGTGCAAGTGTGGAGGTGAGTACTTTCCGCCCGTGCTGTCGGTGGATCTCGGTTCCCATCGCCATTTCGGCTTGGTTCTCGGATTCGACTCCCTGTTTCTTGTACCACCAGGCGCGGCGGCAGTAGAGGTAGTTTCCGATATCAGAGGAGCGGATGACAGCCACGGGCGAAGTATAGCACAAATTTTCTAATT
>CAZFDL010000036.1:0-7249 GCA_964517905.1 uncultured Anaerolinea sp.
TTTCCCTGACGGAAAGTACCAACTTCTGTACCCTTCGATCACGCCGGTGAATTCGTTTCGCATTGTTCTTGCTCAATATTTCGGCGCCGATTTGGATTTGCTGGAGGATAGAAATTATTTTGCCGGCTGGCTTTCACCATACCAGTTTACCGATGTAAGCGATAAAATTGACGCCGCTTGCGTGCCTTCGAAGTAGAAAGCGAGTTCATTTGCAAAAAGTTGTTGTTGCCATGTCCGGTGGAGTGGATTCATCTGTTGCAGCCGCCTTGCTCAAAGAGCAGGGCTATGAGGTTATCGGCATGATGCTCCGTTTGTGGAGCGAGCCCGGCAAGGAAGACTCGAATCGCTGTTGTACACCTGATTCCATGGCGCAAGCGCGGCGTGTGGCGGCAACGTTGGATATTCCCTTTTATGTGATCGACGCAAAAGATGTCTTCCGCGAAACGGTGGTGGAGTACTTTCTCGAAGGGTATGCGCGCGGCGAGACGCCCAATCCGTGCCTGATCTGCAATCGCAAGATCCGCTGGACGTTCCTGCTCGATCATGCGCTGGCTCTCGGCGCGGACTTCATGGCAACTGGACATTACGCACGGGTTCGGCGGACCGAATTTGGAAAAGTACAATTGCTCCGCGCAGTGGACCGGAATAAGGACCAATCCTACGTTCTGCACGTACTTTCCCAGGACCAATTGAAGCACGCGCTGTTTCCCGTCGGCGATCACTCCAAGCCGGAGATTCGGCAGATCGCCGAAAGATATGGGTTGCCCACAGCCGCGCGCAAAGACTCGCAAGACCTTTGTTTTCTTGCAGGCGAGGATTATCGCAACTTCATCCAACGCAATGCCGGGCAGATGCTCCAACCTGGCCGAGTTGTGACGCGTGAGGGATCGGCCCTCGGTGTGCACAACGGACTTGCGAACTACACGATCGGTCAACGAAAGGGTTTGGGAATTGCATCACCCGTACCGTTGTATGTGCTGGGGAAAGATGCTGTGAAGAACGAAGTGATCGTCGGACCGCAGGATCAGCTTGGTTCGCAGGAACTTACAGCGCGTGATGTGAATTGGGTTTCAGGCGAAAGGCCGGGTGAACCGTTCCGCGCGGAAGTGAAGATTCGCTATACAGCGAAAGAAGCGGAGGCGTGGGTCACGCCGGTGGGGGAGAATCAGGCACACGTCCGGTTTGACGCGCCACAACGCGACATCACCGCAGGTCAGGCGGCGGTTTTCTTTCAGAGCGATTTGTTGAAGGGTGGTGGACTCATTGGTTAGGTATTCGCGTAGTCATTATGGCTATCTTATCAAGACGCTTGTTGCAAACCAAAAAGAAAAGTATTGCTGAGAATTTGAACGCGCTCGTGTCGATCGAAGTCAAATATACAAATCAATTTCCAAAAGGAGCCGTGTCATGTCGTACCGTGTGGAATCGCTGATGTCTGCCCGTTTGTTTGTTGTGCCCCAGCACGCGGACGGGAAGGTTTTCTTTCTGAGTAATTTGTCGGGCCGGTTGAGTTTATATTCCATGAAGTTCGGCGGCGGTGTGCCTGAGCCGTTGTTGCCGCCCAACATCGCATTGCAGAATCCGCATTTGATCGGCGGGCTGTCGTTCTACGTTTTTTCAAAATTCAAGAAGATCCTCGTCATGATCGACAAGGATGGCGATGAAAATTATCAACCCATGATGATTCCGCTGGAGGGAGGCTTCCCGCAACCTTCGTTCGATAATTTCTTTGCGAATTACCGTGTGCATCTAGCCGAATGCGACCCGGAGAAGGGGATCGCCTATTTCGGCGCTGAGCGCCGCGACCTCGCGCTGATCGAAACGTATCGCGGTGACCTACGCACCGGCAAGTTGACGAAGATCGCGGAATACGAATTTGGGCTGGGTGTTTCTGCACACAGCAAAGATCACAACAAATTGATGCTTGGCACGGGGTATGTAGTTGGCGATAGTGTGTTGTGTTTGTGGGAAAAGGGGAAACAAAAGACGCTCTATGGAAAATTATTGGAAGAACGCACGGAAGGCGAGAGTGTGCCGTTGAATGGGCTTGGCTCGGCGGTTTTCTCTCCGAGCGAAAAAGGCGCTGTGGTGGTTTCATCCGTTTTTGATGACACCTACAGCCTGGGCTTTCTCGATTTTTCAAGGCCGGGGGAACTTGAACGAGTACAACTGAAAGGTGCCAAACACAAAGGTGTCGGCGAACTCATCGAAGCCGTGCATCTCTCGAAGGATCGATATCTGCTGGTCTTCAACATTGACGGCTGTTCCTGGGTCTATGAAGGTGTGTTCAATGAAAAGAAGCGGCAGATGACTCTCGCGCATGTGTTGGTCGGCGCCAAACCGCTCGACAGCGGAATGTTGGAACGTGTTCATTACGACTCGCTGGCTGATCTCTTCACATTCTCTTTTTCAACAGCCACATCGCCAACTCAGGTCTACACGGTCGGGGGCAAAAAGCGGAATGTAGTCACGCGCCATACCAATGAAAGAATTCTTGGAATCCCCGATGAGCTTCTTTCGAAGGGAGAGGACGCTTCGTTCCGTTCCCACGACGGATTGCGGATCTCTGCCCGGTTGTATTTCCCTGCAAAGGGGCTGGGATTCAAAGGTCCGAGGCCTGTTGTGTACTACATCCATGGCGGTCCGCAGGGACAGGAGCGCCCGGACTTCGCGTGGTTCTCCATGCCGTTGATCCAATATCTCACCCTGCGCGGTTTCGCGGTCTTTGTGCCGAATGTACGCGGCTCAACAGGCTACGGGCTTTCCTATACCAAACACGTCGACCGCGATTGGGGCGGGCAGGATCGACTCGATCACGTCCACGCGATGAAAAACGTTTTGCCGAAAGACAAGCGGTTGGATGTTTCGCGCGCTGCGGTTGTCGGTCGATCGTACGGCGGTTATATGACCTTGATGCAGGCGGGTCTCCACCCGGATCTATGGAAAGCCTCGTGTGATATGTTCGGTCCGTATGATCTGTTGACGTTTTCGGAGCGCATCCCTGCCACATGGAAGCCATACTTCAAGATCGCTTTGGGTGACCCTGAAAAAGCGGAGGAACGCGCCTTTCTGGTGGAGCGCTCCCCGAAAACGCACTTGCACAACATGTCTGCGCCGATGCTTGTCATTCAGGGACGCAATGATCCGCGCGTCGTTGCCGCGGAGTCGGAGGACCTGGTGCGCGAGTTGAAATCCAAAGGCAAGGATATCGAATTGCTCGTCTTCGAAGATGAAGGCCACGATGTGTTGAAATACGAGAACCGCGTCGCTTGCTACAGTGCGATCGCCGATTTCTTCGCGAAGCATTTGAAGCCGTAGGTTATGACCCTTCCATCTCTCCTCTTCGCCCTCCTCATAGCGTTGCTCTTCGGTTCGATCTATCATTTGATTCGAGGCGGAGGCTTCTGGCGATTCGTTTTCTATCTCGGCTTGAGCGTGCTGGGTTTTGCTGTGGGGCATCTCGTCGGTCTCTGGCAGGGATGGATGTTATTTTCGCTCGGCTCGCTCAATCTCGGCATGTCTTCGCTGGGAAGCCTCATCATGCTTGTGATCGGCGACTGGCTCAGCCGTATCGAGTCGAAAGAGGAAAGCGCAGTATAATCTGCCGCTGCTGCCAACCTGACGGAGCTGTCTCGTTTGTATACCCAACCTTTATGAGCAATGGAAATTCTCATGGGCCACACTGAACCTTCGCAAAACGAAGAGTCTGATCTCCAGACCGAATCGCTCGGGGAGAAGATCGGACTCATCATCGAAAAACTGCCTCCCGAAGAAGTCACTCTTGTCGAGATCATGGACATCGTCGGCGCAGACAGTCTGATGCTCCTTACCATCTTCCTTTCGCTGGTGTTCCTCGTACCCGTTTCGATCCCCGGCGTAAGCACTGTTTTCGGTACGGGGATTCTGCTCATCGGTATTACGCGTCTGTTTTCCCGCACTCTGTGGTTGCCCAAATTCATTGCAGAGCGGAAGTTGTCCTCTGTGAAATTGCGCGAAGGATTTAAGCGTGCACTGGTGTGGTTTCACCGCCTCGAAAAAATCAGCCGCCCACATCGCCTGCCGGGCCTCACCACCGGTCGTTTCCCAAATCTGGTGAACAACCTGGCATTCATCCTCGCCGCGGTGTTGCTGATGGCTCCGTTCGGCTTCATTCCGTTCAGTAACACAATCCCCGCCCTGGCGTTGATCTTTCTTGCCGTCGGCATCATGCAACGCGACGGTGGCTCCATCCTGCTCGGTTATCTTTCCAACATCGCCACCATCATCTATTTTGCATTTTTGATCGTCGGCGGTGGTTTGTCCATCCGTGAGCTGTTTGATTTCATGAAATAGCAGGTGCCCCGCAACATGCTCAAATGGCTGACGATATCGTTCGTGTTCTTGATTCTCCTCATCATCGTTCTTGCTAATGCGGGACAACTTGACATTCTCGGATTCATCAATAAGCTTCCCCATGGCGATAAAGCGGGGCACTTCATTCTTTATGGGATTCTCACCCTGCTCCTGAACCTGACATTCATCCGCTCGAACCCGCATCGAAGCCCGGGGATGGTAATCTCTTCGATCGGCATAGTATTAGCTCTGCTCATTGGAATCGAAGAATATTCACAGAAATATATTTCAAACCGCACCTTCAGCCTCGCCGACCTGGCCGCGAGTTATATCGGGGTCCTATTCTTCTCGTGGGTGGTGTTACGAATAAAAAAGTAGGGCGGGGTTACCCGCCCTACTTTTTTATTTTGGCATCAACACCAAATGCGCCTCGGCATCTGCGATGATCGCGCTTTGTTCCCACAGCATCGGATAGTATTCCACGTTTGCCCACATCTCTGCCATATCGATGTAGTGCGGGTGATAGGCGTGTCCGGATTGCCCCGTTGTGTGCATCGAGAGCGAGTTGCTCAGGTTTGAGAAATCGTAAATAGCTCGATACGATGGGACGTTGGTCACCTCATAGCCTTCGACCGAATTCCACGATGTGGCATTGACGATGGATTTGCCTCCATTGGTGGGGAAAGGTCCTCGGTTGAAGAGATCGCGTATGAAAGCCGGACTGGACGAGCCGCCCAACGAGCCGTTCCTGAAATTGCTGGTGTGGATTCCTCCCCAGGTCCATTGAGCAGGGTCGTCACCGAGCAGTTCTTCCAATTCTGCCACACCTTCACTGAAGGACCTTTTCAAAATGTCGTCCCGGGTTTCGATGACATCGGTCGTTGAAACATCGTCCCACCACGCGCTGTCCGCCCCGAGATTACGCGTCACCTCGAACCAGCGGTCGCCACCTTCAGGCCAATACTCTTCGGGCAATTCGTCGTTGAAGGTATTCTTCAACAGATTCCGCCAGAACGCCGCGTACACCGCCGCGCCTTGAGAATCGGTGGTGGCTTGATAATCCCAGCCGCCCAATGAGTCGAAAGCGATCGCCTCGTTGGGCTTTTCGAACTTTGGATTCAATTGCATTAACAACGGGACGAACGTCTCGGCGCTGGCGTCATACGCGTCGGCTTGCATCAATTGAAAGTAGGCGATGTCGATTTTCCCGGGGGCTGATTCGATCAGGTCCACGATGCGGTCTGCGCGGAAGCCGTAGTCGTACCCAGCCTGATCGCCGGCGATGAGATACGGATAATCATCTCCCACGATTTTGTTATTGACCGGCGCAATATAGCCCTCAGCGGGGTTGAGCGACCAGGGCATCTCTTCGAAGGGAATGATGCCGATCCAATCGAATTCGCTGTTCCAACCCGGGACAGGCGCGAGACCATCGCCTTTCTTTCGGATGGGAATCGTTCCCGAGGTTTGATAACCGATGTTTCCGTCCACGTCGGCGTAAGATAAATTCTGCCCCGGCGCGTTGAGGTGGCGCGCGGCTTCACGGAACTCTTCCCAGTTTTGTGCCGTGTTGAATCCCCAGATGGCCACGAACGGATTCGACTGTTTATACGTGTTGCCCGTTGAGAGGGCTGTCCAGCTGAGCGCGATCACATAGTTATCGGGCAACTTGATGCCGGCGCGATCTTTGAACGCGACAAATTCTGCATCCTCCGGGTCGCCTTCATTTTTCAACGAACCATATGTTTCGGAAATGACAGGGCCATGCCGCGTGGCGCGGACTGTAAACTCCACCGGGTCGCCGCCTGCGACGTTGATCGTCTCGGTAATTTTCTCGAATTCAACCCATTTGCCGTTAACCTCGTATTGGTTGGGGTTGTCTGGGTTAACTCGTTCAATGAACAAATCCATCACGTCTTCCTCGGCAAACGTGAAACCCCATGCAATTCTGTCGTTATGACCGAGCACAACACCGGGTCCGCCAGCCAATGAGAAGCCTGCGAGGTCGAAGGGGCATTCTTCACCCTTTGGTAAACAGTGCAAGCCGACTTGATACCAGATGGATGGCATGTTGATGCCGAGATGCGGGTCGTTTGCAAGAAGAGGTTTGCCTGTTGTTGTCAGATCGCCGGAGACAACCCACGAGTTGGAGCCTTTACCGCGTTCGGGCGAACCAAGCATACCGTCCAGCAGAGAGGCGTTTTGAAGAACGGCAGTGAGAACCTCCGCGGGGATATCTATCGCGGTGAGTGAGGATGTGGCTGCGCTGGTGGAATCCCCGTCGCCGATTTCATTGACGATGAGAGGGTGATCTTCGGGATACGGTGGAAACAGTTCTGCTAGTTGCTCCTGTGTGAGCGTTTTCATGAGGATCGCACGCTCGATCTCGTCGTTGATATTGTCCTTCAGGTCCCAAGCCAGCGCGCGCGCCCATGCGAGTGTATTGACCGGCTCCCACGGTTCGATCACGTAGTTGGGGTTGATGATGGGCAGGTCAAGTACAGCGTATTCAAGGCTTAGCTCCTCGTTCGATCTTCCGTTGAGGTAGGCATTCACACCATCGGCATAGGATTGCAGGATGGCTTTATGTTTGGGGTCGAGCGCTTCGTACTCCTCCTGCGATGTTTTTCTCCAGCCGAGAGTAGTCAAAAACATATCGGCTTGCAACTGACTTGAGCCGAACATTTCAGCGACCCGGCCCTCGCCCACGTGACGATAAAAATCCATCTGCCAGAACCGGTCCTGCGCATGGACGTAGCCCTGCGCGAAAAACAGGTCATGCGTGGTGGAGGCATAGATATGAGGGATGCCCATGTGATCGCGGTAAATATCGACGGGTCCATCGAGACCTTCAAGCTGGATCTCACCGTCGATTTGCGGGAAGGATTTTGGCGCGATGGTATTCGGGAGATAACTC
>CAZFDL010000036.1:7349-19204 GCA_964517905.1 uncultured Anaerolinea sp.
AGCAAGTCACGCGTGGGTTTGCCATGGATCGAGGCGGATTTATCCTGCAATTCCACCGGCTCGAAATAACCCCGGCTGACCACCCCGCTCACCCAACTGCGGGAATTCATGGCATTCAACACGGCTTCGTAGATATCGATCTGTTGTTGCAGGTCGAGGTTCACCGTCGAAATATCCGGGTTGGGGCGGTTGAGCGCGGTCCAATCGAGACAAATTCCGCTCCCATTTTGGATGCATCCGGTCGCGGAATTTGTCGAGGAGGGATAGGAGAGCGCGATGATGAACGGCTTGCCAACCTGCGATTGCCACGGTGCAATATTCTGATCCAGCAGGATGCCGGCTTCGTTGATCATGTCCGCTTTGTTGGGTGATGCAAGGGTGCTGAGTTTTGCGAACCACAGCAGGTATACGGCATCGGTATCGCGCAAAATGCCGACCGGCGGCGTGAAATCGGTTGAGTTGTATGGCAGGGCAAAGATCACGTTACCGCGGAAGTGCTGGCGGATCTCCGCGATGAGATTCTTCCAACGCGTTTCCGCGTCGGCAGGAACTCCGCTTGAGGTGCCGTCCGCAAGCTTCCCTGCGGGAAGAGCCGGGAGGATCCAATCACCGCCGATGATCACCGCCTGCGCGCCGGAGAGCGTCGCCATATCGGCGAAATGAATGGCAAAGGCGCGATAGTGTTCGAACCAATCGTTCCACCAGTTGATGTCGCCGCGTGGGGCGTTGTTCCAAAAGTCGGCGGCGTTGGTCTCGAAGCGCGGTTGCGGAAAGAGCGCGACGTTGATGCTGCGGGCGCGCGCCTCTGTGACCGCTCGCAGCGTGTCTGACCAGAACGGATCCTTGCCCGGTTGTTGCGTGAAGATGTTTGGCGATGTGCGTTTGTACGTCCACGAGGGCGTATATACGACCCAATTCGCGCCCAATCCCTGGATGTTCTGCAGCGCGAGATCGTTGAAGGTCGGTGTGTGCGGATCATAATAGGACTGGTATTCAACGCCAGCCATGAAGCCGGTTCCGCGCGACGGGATGGTTGCCGCGACCAGTGTGGCGGTGCCGGCATTGAGAGGCCACATCCACGCGTTGACGGTTTCATTGATGTTCTGCGGCGTGATGGCCGGGGTGATGTTGCGTCCGTGTGCGTTTGGTCCGGCGGTCTGCGCATCGTCAGCCGAATCGCACTGTGCGTTGCGGCAATATCGGTAGGCGAACGAACCCGGCATGTTCAACGGACCGTAAAGTTTGTACACCCAGCGATTCTGACCTTGAGTCAACATGGGGATCGGTTGCGACCAACCGAACAAGAAGTTGAACTGTATGTAGAGTCGGTCGCTGGGCGATGTGTTTTGTGGGACACTGACATCGAACACGATTGGTGCTTTTGGTCCCGCCTGCCAGGACTGAACAATATCTTCGATGGTCGTGTTTTGTGTCGGAACAAGGATTCGCCGGGTTACATACGTCTGGTCGGAGGCAAATTCAGCGTTCCAGAATCCGTCACCCATTGTGTATTTGTATTGCACATCGGCACCAGCAGGCAATGGGATCGTCACTGAAAATCTTCCGTCGGCTGTTGGCGTAAGGACGGGCATGCGGTCTGCGACAGTGCTGAATCCGCCGCGCAGGTCGGCGAAGGTATTGCCAAGCTGGAGCAGATTCCCTGCGATTCGGATCGGGACGTTGGTTCCAACGGTTCCCGGCGGAACGGAAACGATGAAGGTCACATTGACCATCGGCATGGGCTTGACGCGCACTTGCACCGGCGTGTTGGAATTATCCGCCACATCTGCGCCCTGCTGAAATGTTTGGTACATTCCATCCATGGCATAAGCGACCAGATTGTGCGTGCCGGCGCGCAAGTCTGAGAGATGGAATCGGCCGGCTGAATCGGTGAGGAAATGCACTCCGCCTGCCGTTACCAGAATATCAGGTATGGGCACGCCGGTGTCTGCATTAACCACAGTTCCGCTGATATTCCCTGACAGCGCAGTCGCGCCTTTGTCGGCCCAACTGCTGACGGTATCTGTGACCTGTGTGCGTCCGTTCACGTAGAACAAACGGTAGCGGATCGCTTGATCGCGATTGGTGTCTTCGAATATGTGCGTGTTGCCGATCAGACGTGAGTAACGATAGCGGATCACCGATTGGTCTGGAATGGTCAGCGTCTTTGTGTACGTCGTCCCATCCAAGGGATCCATGCGGTAATCCACAAAATTGAACGCAAGCCCGGTCACTTCATCCACTACGGTGATGGCAAGCGATTCACCCGGCAGCAGCGGCTCCGGCAGACGGACCGTGAAGGTTATCTCTGCGCGCGGTGCCGGTGTGGCTGTGGGACCCGATGGGAAAGGCGTGACAACGGCTGGTGTCGGAAAGCTAGGCCACTCGATCAATGAGATCGAGCAAGCCTGACTGACCAGCGCAAGGATCAGGGCAAAATAAAGTATTCGGCGCGGTAAATTAGGGCGTGATAACATGCTTACTCCTCGTTTTTCATTCCATCTTTCGAACGGCATGAATCCCCACGGCAGAAAATTCGGCGGTGATCAGCTTCGTCTGCGCAGGGCGGCGGCGAAATAACCCAGACCGACACTGGCGAAGTATAACAACACCATTGGCAACATGACCAGTCCCATGTTGACCGGGTCAATGGTGGGCGTTACGGCTGCGGCAAGAACCGCGATGACCACGATTGCCAGACGCCATTGTTGTGCCAGCACCTTTGGCGATATGAGATTCAGATAGGCAAGCACAAAGACCACCAGCGGAAACTCACAGAACAAACCGATCCACAACATGAGACCGGTGATGAAGCCGAAGTATTCCTTTGCCGTCCAAAACTGCGCGATGTCTGTAAAGCCGCCGAGAAACGGGAGCGCGGCCGGAATCAACAAGTAGTGCGTGAGACCCAGCCCAACCACGAACAGAATCGAAGCGGAGGGAATTGCGAGTAAACTGAATCGTTTCTCGCGCGCGGTCAGGCCTTTCGCGGCGAACCACCAAAGCTCGAACGCGATGTAGGGCAGCGAGACAGTGATCCCACTCGTGAGCGCGACGCGCATAAATACGCCGATCTCCTCGGTAACCTCGATCGCCTGCAAATTCGTCAAGCCGCCCACTGGTTGGGCAAGATAATCCATGAACGGTACCGTGAAGTAGAATGAGACTCCGACCGCGATCGCAATGCCTCCCAGCATTCTAAACAAATGCCAGCGCAGGTCTTCGATGTGACCCCAAAAATCCTTTGTCGCACCTTCGTGAGAATCGGTGGTGAGAAATCGCCACGCCCGCCGCAGCAACGCAAAAGGGAAAAAGAGGATTCTGAAGACCAGGATGAAGGGGAACGCAAGTATGCGCAGGATTCGTTTTAGAAACTTAATCATTTGGCGTGGAGGGGCTTGGCTCGCTCTTTTCCTCAACAGGGGAGTCTGTTGCAGGTTCCGATGGAGGCGCTGACTGGAAAGATTTCGGCTTCGATTGCGAACGTATCGGCGGCTGAGATTTGTTGGGGCGGGGGTCAATGGTATTGCGTAGCTCCTGTTCCGCCTCCCACAATTCCATGTTCGCCTCCCTCATCCACTTGCGCGGCAAATTGCTCAGTTCCTGCGAGGTATCTCTGAAGATCCTCCAGACTTCGGACCTGGTCATCTGGTTCAACCAGCGTCCAATAACACGCCCTGCTTCCTTCATCTGCTTGGGACCCATCACGATGATGGCAATAAGCAGGATGAAGATGAGTTCGGATGCGCCAACGCCCAAGACTTCCATTTATACCTTCTGCAGCGATTGCTTTATTTCGTGCTGGTGTTCGGCAAGAGACCCCAGCACGCCGTTCACAAAGCGCGGCGCCGAGTCCGAGCCGAAGAGTTTTGCCAGTTCGACGGCTTCATTGATGGCCACCTTGATGGGTGTTTCGTGAAATACAGCAAACTCCCATAACGCGATTCGGAGGATGTTGCGGTCGATCGCCGCGATCTGCTCGAGCGGCCACTCAGGCGCATATTTCGAGATCAGAACATCGAGATTGTGTGTAAGGGGAAGTACGCCAAAAATGATCTTGCGCGAGAATTCGGATAGTTCATCCGTCAGCACGACCTCCTCCAGCCGCGCCTTGAACACGTCGGCAGGAGGGTGATTCGCGATATCCACTTCGTAAAGTACCTGCAGGGCGAGCGAGCGTGCCCTGGTGCGGGGTTTCATGCCGGAGCTACCTCTTCCACTTGGTAATCGATATTTTCAACATGCACTTCAATCGAGCCGATCTCCATGCCCACCATATCCTGGAGGGCGCGCGCCACCTGTTCTTGGACATTGCGGCTAACTTCGCGGATGTTCACATCCTTTTTGAGGATGAGATACAGGTTGGCGACCACAACGTTATCCTCGACTTCGATCCGCACCCCATCGTGGATTCCTCGTTTGAAGAAGCGGTTCACTCCGCCCGTGACGTTTGCCATGCGGCTGACGCCCGGCACGCTCAATGCCGACAGGCGCGCGATGGTCACAAGCACGTCCGGGGAGATGGTGGTTTTATCGAGTGGGTTCAAATCAGACATTGTTACTCCATCCAGAGACTTGAGACTGATTTCCAATCTCCAGTCTCCAATTTACATCATCGCCATACCGCCATCCACGCCGAGCACTTGACCGGTGATAAACGCGGCTTGGTCGGAGGCGAGAAACGCAACGGCATAGGCGACTTCTTCGGGCTTGCCTTTGCGCGCCAGCGGGACGAGTTTGAGCGCGGCTTCCAACGTTTCAGGCGACATCGCGTCGAGGATCTCCGTGTCTACGAAGCCGGGCGCGATGGCGTTGACGGTGATATTCCGCGCCGCTACTTCGCGCGCCAATGATTTCGTGAACGCAATTTGTCCGCCTTTGGATGCGGAGTAATTGGTCTGTCCGGGATTACCCATCTGTCCCGCCACCGAAGCCATGTTGATGATTCGACCGGTTCGTTTCCGCATCATGTGTTTGACGGCGGCTTTCGAGCAATTGAACGTGGATTTGAGATTGGTCGTAATAACCGTGTCCCAATCTGATTCGGACATCATCATGATCAGCGTATCTTTTGTAATGCCCGCATTATTCACAAGGATGCTCAGATCGCCGAACGTGTCAACCGCGAATTTGATCAAGGCTTCTGCTTGCTTGAAATCAGAAACATCCGCTTGAAAGGAGGCGGCTTTGCCTCCGGCGGATTGAATGGCTTTCACCACCTCATCGGCGGCTTCGGAGGATTTGTGGTAATTCACGACCACCGCCGCGCCGCGTGTCGCGAGTTCCAGCGCCACCGCGCGACCGATGCCGCGCGAGCCGCCGGTCACCACGGCAACTTTGTTCTCAAGCGATAACGTGTCTGCCATCTGCGATTCTCCTGACGAAATTATACACCGGACTGCATACTGCGTATTACGTATCCCGTAGGGGCACAGCGAGACGATCTCGCGTCAGAGTTAATCCATGGCGTGCTGTATCTCTACGCGCCAGATCTATTTTGTTCGTAACCCCAATCCCAACCCAACTCCGCCTCCGAGTGCGATCACTGCCGCGAGCAGGAAAGCGTCCTGCCAGAAGCGGATTGGGAACAAGCGAATTAAAGTATCCGAGTACAGAAACAGCCACGAGTCGCCCTCGAAAAACAATTGATGAAACGCCGTAAAGAATCCCCAAAATACATTCGGATCGATGGCGATGCCGATGACGACAACCAAACCTATGGCAACTGCCAGTCCGACCATCAGCCATCCGCCTCGCATCAACCCCAGACGATATGCCTGCTCCCAATGCCCCAGCCTTGACCATACACCGAGCGCGAGCAGAACCGCGAGTGTTGCATACCAAATATTCAACGCGCCCCTCGTCACACGTTTGACGTCCTGCATGTGACGCAACTCTCTTTCATTATAGAGCGGAGCCCCGTCGTCGAACTTCAGATCGCTGAGGTAGGAAATGTCCGCTCGGTTGACGAGATACTCCAAGGCGTACGGCGCCCACTTCAATCGGTCTTCTTTTGTGAAACCATATTCATCGCGTGGAAAGTAGGGCATGTTGTATTCGACCTGCAGGAAAGCAGTGGTTAACAGCAGGCGCAGTCCCAGCCCGATGAGGGCGAGGGGAATCAAGAGGGTAACCAACCCGGAGAGAATTGGAAATTTGCTCATTCTAAATACTCGGTTCCGCCTTCGAGGATGAAGCGGATGACCATATCGTTGACGATCCATTCGATGGGCGCGTGATCGTCGGTGAATACTTGAGTTGGTTCAAAACCCGTTTTCAAATTAGCGAACGAAACTTGCATGGTCGAGATCAATAAGGGATGGACAGTCGGATCATTCAATAGAGCCAACAAATTCATCGCGAAGTTTTCAGGGATGGTCTCCTGCTTGGTCGCAAAGATCATGGTGTTCAACGAGCCGGGGATATCAACCGTATAAATGGAGGGGAAAATCGTTGCCATCGTGGTGGCGAGTCCGTCAATCAGGCGGCGGTCGCCGGGGACGGAGGCAGAGTTGATGGTGAGCACCCCGTCGTCCGTCAGGCGCGAAGCGCAGATCTCGAAGAACTCGCGCGTCGTCATATGCGGAGGGATGTATGGCGGGCGGTACGCGTCCACGGCGATGATGTCGTATCTGTATTCGCTGCGCTCAAGGTTAAGCCGACCGTCGCCGATGATGGTATTCAGGTTCGGCATGGTCATGCCGAAGAATCGTTGTCCCACCTCGACGATCTTTGGGTCGAGTTCGTACCCGTCGATCGGAACATCGCCGTACACGGCGGTCATCTGACGCGCGGTTGTCCCCGCCGCGAGACCAACGATCGCGACGCGCTCAATGTCGGCAGGCTTCTTGTCCGCGTTGAAGTACGGGCTGACGAGGAATTGATCCCACGGTCCGTTGTATTGCAGTGTGTCGGGATGATAGATCGAATGCACACCCTGCCCTTCGTTAAGACGGAGGATCGTAAAACCGTTCTGAGTCAAAACCTCGATGTAGTTATACGCGGATTCAGTTTCATAGACCTGTGCTGAGTTTGTTTTCAAAGACTGATTCGCGGTGAGCAGCGCCAGCCCGATCAACACGAACGGCATCCAAACATGTTTGAACATTTCGCGTCGGCTCGCGAATCGCGCCAACCCAACGAGCGCGACCAGTAATAGCATCATGCTGAAAAGCAGGAACGTGTTCTTTGTTCCGATCGCAGGAATGGTGACCAGCGTCGGCAGGAACGTCCCGATGAATGAACCAAGGGTCGAGATCGCGTAGATCTGCCCGGAGATTTGCCCGGCGCGCGTGGTGTCGTCAACCGTCAGGCGGATCGCGTACGGGGAAATCGTTCCCAGCAATGTAATTGGGATTATGAACAGAACCAGCACCGCGACAAACGAGGCTCCGAGAATACCCACCTGCAAAGAATCGAACGCGGTCGCCGCGGCGCGCAGGACCGGGCTTGCAATATAGGGCACGACTCCCAGTGTGAACGCGCCCCACGCAAGGACGCGGTACATCGCGGCAGGAGTTGGGTTTGCATCCGCCCATTTGCCGCCGAGGAAATAGCCGAATGTGAGATAGATGAGGATCAAGCCGATCACGCTGGTCCACACGATGTTGCTCGTGCCAAATACGTTGCCGAGCAGGCGCCCCGCTGCGAGTTCGGAGGCGAGCACGGTCATACCCGAGATGAAGACAGTGAAGAGTAGGTAACGTTTCATGATTGGCAAGATTATACCTTTAGAGCAATCGGCAATTCGGATTTGGGCGAGAATTAAAGGTACGAAACCAAAATTTGTTACGTTATACTTGACATTACCAAGGAGAAAAATGTACACCCCGAAACTGTATCGTGAAGAAGACCGAGCCAAGATCGTCGACTTTCTTCGGCGGAATGAATTTGCGACCCTGGTGACGTACGATGGCGAGAAGCCGACGGCGAGTCACTTGTTGATGGAAGTCGTTGAGGCAGACGGACAGCTTATCGTCTATGGTCACATGTCGAAGGCGAATCCGCAGTGGAAATCGTTTGAAACATATAGTGAAGTATTGGTCATTTTTCAGGGACCACACACGTACATTTCGCCGACATGGTACAACCATGTCAACGTGCCGACGTGGAATTACCAGGCGGTACATGTGTACGGCAAACCGCGAATCGTCGATAACCATGACGACGCGTATCAAATTCTCAAACGGTTGATCGATCGTCACGAGGCGGCAAGTCACTACAAGCTCGAGACCCTCCCCCAGGATTTTGTGGAGAGGGAGATCAGGGGAATCGCGGCATTTCAGATCGAGGTGACGCGTATCGAAGCGAATTACAAGTTGAGCCAGAATCGCAACGACGAAGATTACCGAAATATCGTGGCGAAACTGGATGCGCGCGAGGACGAGCTGTCTCACGAGGTGGCGGAGGCGATGAAGAAGCAGAGACCATGATCTGTGTGCGCGAAAAATACCCTTCGAGCATGATGTGCTTCGCTCCCTGAAACCGGAGCACAATTTTGTGTGGTAAAATCTCGCCCGCTATGGTTGAGCCGGAAGAGTTGCCCGAGTTTGAATCCCCGCAGGTGACCAACATTACACAAGCCGAGGTGCAGTCTGTGCAGGCGGAGTTGGTGCGTATGCATCAAGCGGATGCGGACACGATCACTGCGGACGAAGTTGAATTGCACCAGAGCGCGGCGGCAAATATTAAGGCGACGCTGGTCAATACCCGCATGTCGGGGATTGCAGCCATCCACGCGGATAACGTGTCCATGGAGGCGAGCGCGGCAGCATTCGTTCAGGCGGAGAAAGTCTCAACCAGCGGTTACACAGCGGTAATCGCGGCGGGAAGCGCCGATGTCCATCATAGCGCGGTCGGTTATCTGGCGGCGCGCGATGTTCATGCCGAGGATGTCCGCACGGTCGTCCTGCTCGCGAGGAATGTTCATGGCAATGTGACCACCACGCTGGATACCCGCGGCGTGCTGATCGCCGGCCTCGTTGGCGGCTTGTTCAGTGGACTGATGTTGTTGTTGGGCCGCTTCCTGTTGAGGCGAAATTAATAGAATGTATGGCGACACCAGTCGCTTTGCAGAAATTCATTTCATAGAGCGAAGGTAACCCGGAGCGCGGACTTGAGTCTGCCCGGGTGAGAGGCGCTCGAGGAGTAACGATGGAGAAAGTTGTAATTCAGGCTGAAAAGCGGGACGTGGTCGGTAAGCAGGTGAAGGCTTTGCGCCGCGAGGGAAAATTACCCGCGGTGATCTATGGTCGTCACACGGAACCGATCAACGTGATTTTGGATGCCCACGCCGCGTCGCTGGCGCTGGGAAAGATCACATCCTCCAGCCTCGTGAACATCCGCTTGGACGGCACGGAATATCCCGCGTTGGTGCGCGAGAAGCAACGCGATTTCATCAAGAACCGCCTCCTGCATGTGGACTTTCTGGCGGTCTCGCTCGATGAAAAACTGCGCGCTACGGTTAGTGTTCATTTCATCGGCGTTTCACCGGCTGTGAAAGATCACGGCGCGGTGCTCGTGCACAACCTCGAACAACTGCACGTGGAATGCCTGCCTGCCGACCTGCCCGAACGCATTGATGTGGATATTTCGACACTCATCAAGATCGGCGATGGTATCCGCGTGAAGGATGTTCAAGTATCCGACAAGGTGCGTTTGCTCGAGGACCTGGAAACCATGGTCGCCGTGGCGACGATGCCGAAGGTCGAAGAAGAAGCGGCGCCTGTGGCTGGTGTGGAAGGTGCTGTCCCGACAGCGGTCACCGGGACCGAACCCGAACTCTCTGTGGAACGCGGCAAGAAGGAAGACGAAGTTTCCGAAGAGAAGAAGTAAGATCTTTTTCAAAATTACCCGCAGGGGCACGATATATCGTGCCCCTGCAATTTTTTAAAGCCCCAACACGTTTAGAAAATCAACCGTCATACGCGCGGTGGCACCCCAGAGCAACTCGCCGTCGTACGGATGATAGGCGATGACGGAACGCTTCCGGCCCGGGATTTCGAACTGCCACCGATTGGACGCGTTCGCGAGCCACCCCAGCGGAATCGTGAACACGCGCGCCACTTCATGTTCACCCACGCGGAACACGGAGGGCCATCTCAACACGCCGACCACGGGCGTGACTCGAAAATACGAGATCGTGATGAGGTTAACCAACCTGCCCAACACGTTGACTTGACCCGGCTGAATTCCGATCTCTTCCTCTGCTTCACGCAGAGCAGTTTCTTCCGGAGACGTCTCTCCTTCATCGCATGCGCCGCCGGGAAAAGAGACCTGTCCTTTGTGCGATTCGACCTTGTCTGTTCGGCGCGTAAATAGGATATGCCATTCCCCGCTGTGCCAAACGAGCGGAAGTAGCACCGCGGCGCACTTAAGCCGCGATTCGTCGGTGAGGTCGATCTCGGCATAACCGTCTGAGGATGGACCGGCGGAGGCGAGGGCTTCCCGTAGACGTTGGGATATATATTCTTCCGTGAGGTTCATTTGAAAATATAAGGGTACAACATGCCGTGCCCCTGCCGGTGTTTAATCTTCCTCCCTCACCGGGCTGCCGCAATAACCGCACTCAGCTGTCACCTCGTCCAGCCATTCCACTTCATCCGGGCGGAGCGTCGCACCGCATTGCGGACAGTGGGTCGGCAAAACAGGCTTCTTAGATGGCGGCAGTTGCGTTTCATATTCCGATGGCGGCGGCGAGATCGATTTGAGCCATGTGTCAATTTCGGCGGCTTCATCGGTCATGCCGCTCGCTTTGAGTTCATCGAGCACGCGCTTTCTTGCTTGCGCTAATCGTTGATATTGCTGACGTTCTACGAGCAGAGCAAGCCCGCGTTTGAGGGAAGGCATCCCCTGGGCAGTTTGTCCGGCGAAGATCCGCGCGCGCCCGGCTTGCAGATGAAAGAGCGGAGCGCGCGGTCCGCCGCGGGCATCTGCACCCTCTGCGATTCGTTCGAGGAGTTCCGCGGCACGGCCGAATTCACCTTTATCAAAGGCGAGATTGGCTTCCTGAAGAATCGGCGGGATCTGTTGTGCAAATCCCTTTCGTGCCTGGCGGCGGAATGCTCGGCGCATTAGTTATCTCCTTTTTCGATCTCTTCCGCAAGTTCTTTTCCGCGCGGGTCTGCGCTTGGCTCGATCTTGCGGGCGAAGATCAAAAAACCGGTGTGCGCGACCATTCGGTCGGTGGGGCGGAGGCGCGAAGGCTCCGGTTTGTAATATCTTAATAGAATTTCACAAACTTCGATGAAGGCGAAATTATTTTGCCGCAACGCTTGCAGGACCTTTTCGACTTGATTGAAGGTGGGAATCAAACAGCACAGGAAACCCCCGGGTTTGAGCCCGGCGCGGACTTGCGCGATGTAGTCATAGGCGTTCGGCACATCGAGGAAGAACGAGTCGGCGTCGGTTTCTTCAAAGCCGTCCACGATGTCGCGCAGTTTGAAGTCCACGCGTGAGGCAAGCCCAAAACGGGCGAGATTCTTCCTGGCGAGGTTCTGCGCATCGCGTTTGACTTCATAGGAGATAACGCGTCCCTCAGGTCCGATGGCGTATGCCAGCGCGGTGGTCATCGATCCGGAGCCGGTGCCGGCCTCCATCACTTTTTGACCGGGTCCCACGCCCATCGTCACGAGGATGAAACCGATATCTTTCGGGTACATGATCTGCGTGGTGCGCGGCAGGTTTGTGAGTAGGTCTGCGAGCGAAGGCTGAAGCAGGAAGAATGGCGCGCCGAGGTGACTGAACACTTGTGTGCCCCATGCTTTGCTGATCAGGTCGTCGTGTTGTAAGATGCCGCGATGCGTTTCGAACTTTGCGCCCGTCTCGAGGTTGAAAATGAAGTGTTTATGCCGCAA
>CAZFDL010000037.1:0-18571 GCA_964517905.1 uncultured Anaerolinea sp.
CTGACGCGCTGACGCAGGTACTGCGTCCTATCAAAGACATCTTCGATGCCGCCTCATATCCGGACCTTTTGGTGGGTCTGCGCGAACCGGATGACGCGGCTGTTTGGCGTTTGGACAAAGACCGCGCGCTGGTCGTCACCACTGATTTCTTCACACCGGTCGTGGATGACGCATTCGACTATGGCTCGATCGCCGCAGCAAACAGCCTGTCAGATGTATACGCAATGGGCGGACGACCTTTCCTCGCGTTGAACGTCGCCGCGTTGCCCGATAATTTACCCAACGAAATCTCAAGCGAGATCATTCGCGGTGGCGCGGAGAAAGCGCGCGAAGCGGGAGTTGTCATCGCGGGCGGACATACGGTGAAGGACAAGGAGCCTAAATACGGACTCGTGGTCATCGGCTTCGTTGACCCGCGAAAAATGTTTAGCAAAGGCGGACTCAAAACAGGCGATGCTCTGGTCCTGACAAAACCCCTTGGGTTTGGCGTGACTACCACGGCGTTGAAACGCGAACAGGTTGACGAGAAAGACCTGCTGGAAGCAGTCAATTGGATGAAACGCTTGAACAAGGATGCGAGTCAACTCGCGGTAGAAATTGGTCTGCGCGGCGGGACGGATGTTACGGGCTACAGTTTGCTCGGTCACGGCTTGGAAATGGCTGGAGCCTCAAGCGTTGCGCTGCATTTTGATTTCGCCAAAATACCCTTCGTTTCGGGCGCGCGTAAATACGCCGAGATGGGTTGTTTTGCAGGTGGCGCGTTCGACAACAAATCGTATATTGAGCCACGGGTGAAGTTCGCCGATTCGATCGACGAAGAGAATAAAATGCTGTTATTCGATCCGCAGACGAGCGGAGGGCTGTTGCTCGGCGTTCCGCAGACGCTAGTAGATTCGTTTCTCGCGCGCGCCAGTAATATCAATCAACCAGTCTGGGTGATCGGACGCGTCGAAGCAGGGACAGGCATCCACGTGGAATGAAGCGGCGTATTCATAGTACAATAGGGGAAGTGTAGAGCGTTTACAGGTATGTCTGAAATCCCCATAGAAACAGAGAATAGTATCGGGCTGATCGCCGTTGCCGTGTCGCCTGCCTTGCAAAGCGCGCCGGCAAATATCGAATCAGCCCGAGTTTCGCGTTACAAACAAAATGCGATAACCAAGAATAGAGGGGATTCGGCGGAAATCATCCTCCCCATTCTGAATAACCCAACCGAGGCATAAAACCCAAAAGGAACCCATGAGCTATTTGAACGAAGTTCTTCTTATCCTGATGCTGATCCTGCTGAACGGCGTCCTGGCGATGTCGGAAGCGGCCATGATCGGCTCGCGCAAGGGGCGGCTTCAGCAGCAGGCGGACGAAGGCGATAAATCGGCGCGCACAGCGCTTCACTTGCTCGAAGATCCCAATGTCTTCCTCTCAACGGTACAGATCGGAATAACGCTCGTCGGCGTGCTAGCCGGCGCGGTCGGTGGCGCGACGATATCGGAAGCGCTGGCGGCGGGTCTGGCGAGGATTCCCTTCCTGGAACCGTACAGCAGAACGATCTCGTTAGCCATTGTAGTGGTGATCATCACCGGCCTATCCATCTGGCTCGGCGAATTGGTGCCTAAGCGATTGGCGTTACACAGCCCCGAGCGCGTGGCGCGACTGGTGGCGGGACCTATGTACTTTATTTCAAGGGCTTTTTATTATCCGGTAAGATTGCTGGGGGTGGCAACCAACCTGGTGCTTAGGCTTATGGGTGTTAAGCCGTCCTCCGAACCGCCCATCACCGAGGAGGAGTTGCAGTCGCTCATCGACCAGGGCACACGGGCGGGTGTATTTCAGGAAACCGAGCACGATATGGTTGAAGGCGTCTTCAGCCTGAGCGACCAGCGCGTGTATTCGTTGATGACCCCGCGCACAGACATCGTGTTCCTGGATGTAAACGATACAGTGGAGGAGATACGCCGAAAGATCGCCGAGAGCGAGTTTTCACGCTTCCCCGTCCGGCTAGGAACGCTGGATGCGATACAGGGAATCGTCAAGGCGCGCGATCTGCTTGTGCGAAGCCTGGGCGATGAAGAGATCAATTTGAAAGACCTGCTCAAGCCTGCCTTTTTCATTCCGGAAACGATGTTCGCCTCCCGCGCCCTCGAGGTCTTTAAAGAAAAGGGGACCGAACTGCTATTGGTGACCGACGAGTTCGGCGGCGTGCAGGGGCTTCTCACGATCAACGACATTCTCGAAGAGATCGTTGGGCAAATCGAGATCGAGGAACCGCAAGCCACGCAAAGGCAAGATGGCTCCTGGCTACTCGATGGCATGCTGGAAGTGGATGAGTTCAAGGAAATCTTCAAACTGCATATCCTTCCTCACGAGGACGAGTATGAAACCCTAAGCGGTTTTGTTATGGTGTCGCTTGGGCGCGTGCCGCAACCTGCCGACCATTTCGAGTGGCATGGCTTGCGCTTCGAAGTCATCGACATGGACGGACGCCGGGTGGACAAAGTACTCGTCACCACACTGCCCCAACGCCCCCCCGCACAAGAACCTGTAAAAATTAATTAGGATCGTTCCCCAATGATGAACTCGATAAAGAACGGAACTGATAGCCGCCCTTTCAATCCCGCGGCCGACCTCCTTTTTTCAGCTCCGTAAAGATCTACTGATTCTTCCTCATGCCTTCCAAGATTTTTCGTGCCGTCATCTTCGATCTCGGCGGGACGCTCATGCACGAGCGCGATGCCACCCAGCCTGTCAACGCGCGCGGTGACGAAGCGCTCACACTATACCTGCGCGAGCAGGGCTTGGAACTTAATCTAAGCACTTTTCCGGTGGAGTTTCGCCGCAAACTCGACGGCTACTTCAGGCAACGTGAAAAGGATCTACTCGAAACCACGTATTCTTTTGTCTTGCGCGATGTGTTGACGGACAAAGGCTACGGAGAGGTCACGGATGAGGTGATTCGAACAGCACTTGACCGACTGTTTGAGATCACTCAATTGAATTGGGAATTGGAGGAGGATGCGCTGGCCACCTTGAAAAGAATCGAGGAGGACGGCTATCGCATGGGGCTAATCTCGAACGCTGGCGACGACAAGGATGTGCAACAACTCTTACATAAATTCGGCATTGGGCGCTATTTCGATTTCGCGCTGACCTCCGCGGCATGCAGTTACCGCAAACCGCATCCGCGCATCTTCGAGCTGGCGCTATCCAGGTGGACATTTCTCCCGTCCGAAGCGGTAATGGTTGGAGATAACCTCGATGCCGATATTCGCGGCGCAAGGGAGGCAGGGCTGTCCACGATCTGGATCACGAGGCGGATCAGCTCACGAAAGCCGAAGCAGGTCGAAATCCGGCCTGACGCGAGCGTTTCATCTCTTTCGGAAATTCCATCCGCACTCGATCGTTTACAGGTATAAGACCCCCATGTCTCAAAACAAATCGTTGCTGGCTTACGCCGGGCTCGGCGTGGGCGTATTGGCTCTCAGTTTCTCGGCGATGTTCGTTCGCTGGGCAGACGCGCCCGGACCCATCACCGCGTTCTACCGCCTTTTCTTTTCCGTCTTTTTGCTATTTCCATTTTTCATCTCACGCGCCCGGGCGAATCGAGCGACAGCATCGACTGCGGCATTCTTCCCACTCCTCGCCGGAGTTTTCACCGCGCTCGACCTTGCCTTGTGGACCTCGTCGCTCTCCTATACCACCGCCTCGAACGCGACCCTATTGGGAAACACCGCCCCACTTTGGGTGGCGCTCGGAACGTGGTTGATCTTCAAACAAAAACTCAGCCGCGAATTCTGGCGCGGGCTGGCGATCACGCTGGCCGGCGCAGGCCTCATCATGGGCACCGACTTTATCCTGCACCCGCGCTTCGGCGTGGGTGATGTGATGGCAATATTTACAGGATTCTTTTACGGTGGCTACTATCTTTTTACTGAAAAAAGCCGTGCGCGTTTTGATTCCGTCATTCATATCTGGCTGGTTGGAGGGGGCGCCAGTGCCTCGTTGTTCATCGTCAACCTATCGTTGGGCAACGCCTTCACGGGTTACGACCCCCGCACATGGCTGGTTTTTTTGTCATCGGCAATTGTTTCGCAATTGATCGGCTACATGGCGCTCGCCTATGCGCTCGGTCATCTTCCCGCCTCCATTGTCGCACCGACAATGATCCTGCAGCCGGTGGTCACCACACTTCTCGCCGTCCCCTTGTTGGGTGAGATTCCTACGATCTGGCAGGGTATTGGCGGAGCTATCGCATTGGCAGGTATCTACGTCGTCAATCGCTCACACCAACAGGGCCTGCCCGAAACTCCGAACGCGTAAGAGCAATATCGACCCTTTTCAAGTACCGCCATGGGGATATAATCAAAGCACACACCAGTCAGCGAGAGGAGAAGCACATGGAAATCAAAGTCTTCACTGAAAATGGCCGGGTCCCAGTGACCGTGATGCATGTGGATGGGAACATCGACGCAGGCACGCATGAACAATTTCAAAAGAGGGCAAATGAGCTCATCCAGAGCGGCGCGAGACACATCCTGGTCGATCTTTCCCATACCAAATTCGTCAGCAGCGCTGGTTTGCGCGCGTTCCACAACGTGTTCAACCAACTCCGCGAATTTGAAACAGGTTCCCAGCCGAGCGATGCTGAAGTGCAACAAGGCATCAGGGCAGGGACCTACAAATCTCCGCACTTTAAACTTCTCGGCCTGTCGCCCGAAACGCGCGTGGCTTTCGAAACAGCCGGATTCGACATGTATATTGAGACATTCACAGATAAAGCCACAGCTATCGCTTCATTCTGACGGGATATCTGAACCAACCTAGGAATACGGGCAGACCTCGCAGGACTCGAAGTCCTGTGAGGTCTTTTTCCTTTATAATCTCACGCATGCCCGATCTCTTTGACCACGCCCTGCAGGAGCGAATGAAAAGCGAGGCGCCGCTCGCCGCGCGTATGCGTCCGCGTACGCTCGCAGAGTATATCGGCCAGGAACACATCGTTGGCGAGGGTAAACTCCTGCGCCGGGCCATCGAATCGGACCGTATGTTCTCCTCCATCATCTTGTGGGGACCGCCAGGGACAGGCAAGACCACGCTAGCCCAAGTAATTGCAAACACAACAAAAAGCCGCTTCAAAACAATCTCCGCGATACTCGCGGGCAAAGCGGACCTGCGCGTCATCATCGACGAAGCCATGGAGCGCAGACGATTGCACAACGAGCGGACGATCCTCTTCGTGGACGAAGTCCATCGCTGGAACAAGGCTCAACAGGACGCGCTGCTCCCCCACGTTGAGGCGGGCGTCGTCACCCTCATCGGCGCGACGACGGAGAATCCATACTTTGAAGTGATCAAAGCGTTAATCTCGCGTTCGCGTGTTTTTCAATTGCGAAATCTAAATCAAGAAGAGACAGGCATCCTGATTGACCGTGCGCTTGAAGACAAAGAGCGCGGCTATGGGAATCAAGCTGTCAAACTCGATGATGATGCCCGCTCGCATCTCATTGAAACTGCTAGTGGCGATGCTCGCAATGCGCTGAACGCGATCGAACTTGCAGTTGAATCCACACAACCAAATAAAGACGGGATCATTCGCATCACGCTCGATGTCGCGCAGGAATCCATCCAACGGCGCGCAGTGCTCTACGATAAAGACGGTGATGCGCACTACGACACTATCAGCGCATTCATCAAATCGGTGCGTGGAAGCGACCCAGACGCCGCGCTATATTGGCTCGCCAAAATGATCTACGCGGGCGAAGACCCGCGGTTCATCATTCGTCGTTTGATCATTCTCGCGGGTGAAGACATCGGCTTGGCTGACCCAATGGGCTTGGTCATCGCTTCGTCTGCTGCGCAAGCGTTCGATTACATCGGGTTGCCCGAGGGTATCTATCCCATCGTCGAAGCGACGTTGTACCTCGCCACCGCATCGAAATCCAACAGTGCCGGCGCATACTTCTCGGCGATGAAAAAGATCGAGGATGAGGGACAGGTTTCGGTTCCGCGCCACCTGATGGACGGAAACCGCGATGCGGCCGCGATGGGACATGGTAAGGATTACGTTTATCCGCATGAGCATGATGGTCATTTCACTCCACAACAATATTTGCCAAAGAGATTGCTGGGAACATATTTTTATTCCCCCTCACAAGAAGGGTATGAGGCACAGGTGACCGCGCGGCTCGAAATGTGGCGCGAGGCGCAAAGAAAAGCGTTGGGAATCACAAAAGTGGAAAATCTTCCCGCCATGAGCGAAGAACAGATTCAGGGTATGAAGAGGAAGATCAGATAATGCCATTATTGATCCTCATCCGTCACGGCGAGAATGATTATGTCAAATCACACAAGATGGCAGGGCGCCTGCCGGGGGTGCATCTAAACGAAAAGGGGCAGAAGCAGGCTCAAGCGTTGGCAGATGCGTTGAAAGATATCCCGCTCACAGCCGTGTATTCGAGTCCGCTCGAAAGGGCGATGGAAACGGCAAAGCCGATCGCCGAGTCGCACAAATTGAAAATTGGTCAGGAGCCAGACCTGATGGATACCGACATCGGGAAGTGGCAGGGTAGGTCATGGCGCGTGCTCGGGTTGACGAAAGTTTGGAAAATTGTGCAGAATGCGCCATCGCGGTTTCGATTCCCCGGGGGAGAGTCTTTCGTGGAAGCACAGACGCGTTGTACGAACGTATTGGAAAAAATCATCAACCGCCACAACAAGCCCAAGGACATCGTCGCAGTTGTTTTTCATGCGGACCCGATCCGATTGGTGGTGGCACATTACCTGGGGATGCCGCTCGATCACTTTCAACGGCTGAGCTGCGACACCGGCTCGGTGACCACCCTGCACGTCAGCGAATCGAAGGCTTCTCTCCTCAAATTGAATCAACGCCCGCCGTTCGATTTTCTACCAAAAGGTAACGCGAGATAACCTCTCGCGCTTCGCGTATGCCGTGGATCAAACAAATTTCCGTGGAGGAGGCGACGGGCTTGCTCAAAACCCAGTTCGACGCCGCCCTGAAACGAGCCGGGCGGGTGTGGCATATCGTCCACATCATGTCGCTCAACCCGCGGATGATGCGCGACAGCATTGCATTTTATGTCACCACCCTGATGGGAGAATCTCCGCTCTCCCGTGCCCAACGCGAAATGCTGGCTGTGGTCGTTTCGTTCGAAAATCACTGCCATTACTGAATACAATCACACGCCTATGATCTCCGTGCTGAGGTCGGAAAATTCATGAACGACGAAGACGCGGACGCGTTCGTCCACGCGGTTGCCCGGGACTGGCGCACAACTCCACTCACAAAACAGGACAAAGCTTTGTGCGAATTCGCATCGAAGTTGACGCTGACTCCATCACAGATGTGTTCCGACGATCTGGAGATTCTCCGCTCGCACGGACTGGACGACCGCGCCATCCACGACGCCACGCAAGTGATCGGTTATTTCAACTATATCAACCGCGTGGCCGACGCGCTTGGCGTAGAGCCCGAGGATTTTATCCAGCTGTGGGGGAAGTAATGGCAAAACTAAAACTGGATTTGCACGAGATTTACAACAAGGGGAATCAAATCGACTCGGAGCTCAACCGTATCGTTGAGGAAGCAATTGACAAGAGGATCAATCTCGTTGAGATCATCCCCGGCAAAGGCAGTGGACAACTCAAGAAAAAGGTGCTGCGGTTTCTCAATCAAGGCCACATCAAGAAACTGTATCACCGCGTCGAAAAGGATGATAAGAATTTCGGGCGGATATTTATACACTTCAAATTTTGAGTGTTGCCTGACAGGAATCAATATGGATACGCTCCCCTCTGGTACCGTCACCTTCCTCTTCACCGACATCGAAGGCTCAACTCAACTTTGGGAGAAATATCCCGAAGCGATGAAGTCCGCGCTGGCGAAGCATGATTCGATTCTGAAGGAAGCCATCGAATCCAATCATGGACACATTATCAAAACCACGGGAGATGGAGTTCATGCGGTGTTTTCAACCGCGATGGATGGGATCCACGCCGCGATTGCGGCACAAAAGAATTTATTCTCGAATTCGTCGCACTCGACCAGCAATATGGAAATTAAAGTCAGGATGGGACTGCACACGGGCGAAGCCGAGCTGCGCGATGGTGATTATTTCGGTCAAACATTGAATCGCGCGGCGCGCATCATGTCCGCTGGGCATGGAGGGCAGATATTGGTCTCCGAAATTGTGGCTCAAGTGGCGACCGAGCATTTATCAGCTGACGTTTCATTCCTCGATCTGGGCGAACATTTTCTCAAAGGAGTAGCACAAGCAGAAAAAATCCATCAGATCGTTGCGCCTGACATGCCAAGAGATTTTCCTCCCCTCGACTCGACCCCAACCGTAACAAACAACCTGCCTCAACAACTTACGACATTCATCGGGCGCGAACGTGAATTGAAAGAAGCAAGCGAAAGACTCTCCACAGCAAAACTGCTCACGCTCATCGGTCCCGGCGGCACGGGCAAGACGCGTTTGTCCATTCAGATAGGCGTGGAACAACTTGCCAATTTCAAGAACGGCGTGTGGCTTGTGGAACTCGCCCCGATCAGCGACCCTGCGTACATCATCCCTGCCATTGCCTCTGTATTCGAGATTCGCGAAGTGCAGAATATCCCGTTAATTCAACTTGTCCTGGATTATCTGCGCGCGAAAGAATTGCTCCTCGTGCTCGATAACTGCGAGCATCTTGTTGAAGCCAGCGCACAGGTTGTAGATCAACTTTTCCATGAATGCCCGCATCTCAAGATCATCGCGTCGAGCCGGGAAGCGCTGGGTGTGAATGGCGAGACGATCTATCGCGTGCCATCGCTAAAAGACGATGAAGCGACGCGCCTCTTCGTCGAACGTGCGGCGAAAGCTGAGCCGCGTTTCCGTCTCACGGACGAGAACGCCTCTTCCATCGCCCAAATTTGCTCCCGCCTGGATGGGATTCCGCTGGCCATTGAGTTAGCCGCGGCGCGCGTGAAATTGCTTACGCCTGAACAGATCGCGGCAAGGCTCGATGACCGCTTCAAACTGCTTACCGGCGGAGTCCGCACCGCACTGCCTCGCCAGCAAACCCTGCGAGCGTTGATCGACTGGAGTTATCAACTGCTGAACGAAACAGAACAACGAGCGCTGCGTGGACTGTCTGTTTTCTTGGGCGGGTGGACGTTCGAGGCGGCCGAATCAGTTGTCGGTGCGGATGAAGCGTTGGACGGCTTATCGGGGCTGGTCAACAAATCGCTGGTCAGCGTCGAGGAGCAGGAAGGCAATTCACGCTATCACTTCCTCGAAACGATTCGCCAATATGCCATGGAGAAACTGGTCGAATCGGGCGAGGCGATTGCAATGCGTGATCGCCATTTGGATTTTATACTTGGAGTTACGAAATATTCTCCAAACCGCATGTTTGGAACGGAAGATATTGAGTTGCTTGATAACATCGAATCGGAACATGACAACCTGCGTGCCGCGTTGGAATGGGCAACCGCCAATCATCCGGAGAAAGCCTTGAAGTTGGCATACGGAGCGGGAGGATTTTGGGTCGTACGCGACTATAACAACGAAGCACGCACATGGTGCAATGCCATATTGGAGAAAACAGAAACCTTATCGGGTTTTGATGCGGAGCGCGGCCGCTTATACGGTTTATTGGAATGGCTATGCGTCACTTTGGGTGACCATATAAAGGGACGTGAGGCATCGGAACGGGCAATCGTGTTGGGCACAAAGTCCAACGATTTCATTACGCTTGCACGAGCATACGCCGTTCTGGCATTGACTTCCAGTTTCCTGGGTGATTTTCCCCATGCTGTTGCCGCGGCGGAAAAAGCGGAAAGCATCGCCCGTGAACACGATCTAGTGGCAGAATTATCGTTCGCGCTTTCCGCGCGTGCGCAATTGGAATTCCTGGGTAGCCGCAATTTTCAATCGTCGAAAGCCGCCCTTCATGAAGCTGCCGAGCTCGTGCGCAAAGCGGGCTTTATCTGGGCTTCCTCGTTCATGGATATTGGTATGGGTCATATGGCTGCCATGATGGGAGATTTGGATACCGCCCGCGCGGCATTTGGGAGAAGCGCGGAGGCCGCGAAGTTGCTGGGGAACAAACGCATCGCTTATTCGAGCCAGAGCGAGTTTGCCCATGTGCTCCGCCAGCACGGTGATTTGGATGAACCACTGGCAACGTATAGATATTTATTGCCAAAGTGGAAGGATTTGGGTCATCGTGCGGCAGTGGCGCACGAACTGGAATGTATCGCCTATATCCTTGTCAGAAAAGAAGAACCTGAGCGCGCCGTGAATTTACTCGGCGCGGCAGATTCGCTTCGCGAGGCAATTGATTCCGTGATGACAAAGATGGAAAAGGAAGAATTCGAAAATGAAGTGTCGGCCTTGCGGGAGCTGTTAGGCGAAGACATGTTCAACAAGACATGGAACGTGGGTAAAATGTTGACACTGGATCAAGCGATCGACCTTGCGCTCGATTTCAAATAAATCTACCTTCATCCTTCATTAACCATCACTCCCCTTATCATCGTCAAAGAAATCCTTGACCCCAAAAGAGTCCCGGATCAATTTCAAGAAGCCTTCCGCTTTTGCTAGGAATTTTTGGTTGCGTTCCTGACTTGCAGAATCCTTAAGACTTGTCACCTGAGCAATAAATCGCTCGCGAAAACTACTGTAGGAAGACATGGGCAATTGGGCTTCCAATGTACGAATTAAATCTTTCGTGTTTTCGACAACCACCAACGCGTCCTGCAGGGATACACTTTCATCGAGAAGCTCCCGGAGCAATTTACAATTATACGAATTACAGCCCTTGGGATAATTCGGCGAGTGGTAGATCGTGCACTGACCGTTCCAGGCGTGGCAGGGCTGGGCAAACCCCCTTTGGCGTGGGTCGTTGCGAATCACCCTCAACCCAAGATTTTCAGAAGGGGTCAGTTCACTTGCCTTGAGCCGAACCCAGGAAAACAAATGCCCCGTGCAGCACAACCCGCAAGCCTTGCAAAGTGTCGTTGCATCTGCGGCCCGGGAATATTCGACCTTAACCATACTTGAAATCATACCAGAAGGAAGAGATACATAATGGCATTCATCCTCGAAACGGAACGGCTTCTCCTCCGCCACCTTGAAATGGGCGACCTCATTGAGCTATTCAGGTTGTACAGCGACCCGGAGATTCGCAGGTATTTCCCCGAAGGCACGCTGACTATTGAAGAAACAAAAGAAGAGTTGGAGTGGCACATGCACGGGCATCCAAAATATCCGGATTTGGGATTGTGGGCAACCGTGGATAAAGGATCGGATAAATTCATCGGTCGATGTGGTCTATTGCCTTGGGATATCGATGGTCAACATGAAATAGAGATTGCCTATCTGCTGGATAAAGCATTCTGGCATCAGGGACTGGCAACCGAAGCCGCGCAAGGGATCATGAGATACGGATTCGAAACACTGGAGCTATCCCGGTTGATCTGTTTGATCGATCCGGGGAACACGGCTTCACAAAGAGTTGCGGAACGGATCGGAATGTCCCTCGAAAGAAGAGTGGAAGGATACGAAGGGGACAACATACCGTTTTACATTTACTCAGTTCACAAGAATGGATGAAGCGGCGTTTCACGAGCGGCTTTAAGTTGACCCACTTATTTTTACCAACGCGAGACCGCCTAAGTTTTGGCGCGGGCAGAGACATCATCGGCGACAACTATTTACAAGTCGAACAGATCGTTTTTCCTCCGGAATTTCCCCTCTACCGAAGGATACGCGCGCATGAAATCCTCCCGTTCACCGAGAAGCTTGAAGATGAACCCCATGAGCCCGCGACGCATCTGCCCACCGCCTTGAGACGCGTGTTGCGCGCTCGCTTCGCGTTTCACCTCAGCAACCGAACGAACATCCAATTTGACATGGATTGGAAAATCAGTGATGAGGTCGGTGAGGTCAATGTCACCGTTGCGCCCCCACTTGCGCGGGTCTTTGCCAAAGAGCGGCAGGAGACGCACCATCCACTTCAGGAAAGCCCGCGGAAAGACTTGATAGTATAGCGCACGAGGCTTGAAGGGCGCGCCAGCTTCGGGGTGGAAGGAAGCGTCGTCCGCTTTTTCGAAGGCAAGCGTGGTCGCACGTTGAATATGAATATGGTCTGGATGTTTGTATCCACCGATGGGATCAAATGTAATGACGATATCAGGCTTCAGTTCGCGGATGTATTTGACGACGCGACCCGCCACTTCATCGATGGTATGGTTGATCTGTGCGTCAGGATGTTGATTCGCCTCCATGCCGGGCATGCCCGAATCGCGGTACCCTAAAAAGAAAACCTCTTTCAGCCCAAGGATTTTCGCGGCACCCATCAACTCATTGGTGCGCATTTCGGCAGTGTCCTGATAACCTTGTAGATGCTCTTCGTCTGCAGAGCCGGCCTCACCTCGTGTGGCACAAAGATAATAGGTGTTGTAGCCGCGTCGGGCATATAAGGCGAGCGTACCGCCCAAGCCGAAGGTTTCATCGTCGGGGTGTGCCAGAACTGCCAGGATGGTTTTTGTCATGTTTCCTCGTATAATCGATTAATGGAACAGCGGTTTAGACGACCAATGGCTCGCAATAATTACAAGGAGACGGAATGAAATTTGAAACGCTCGCCATCCACGCGGGACAGGAGCCCGACCCGAACAACGGAGCGGTGATGACCCCGGTATATTTCACCTCCACCTATATGCAGGACGGCGTTGGCAAACCCCGACAAGGTTATGAGTATTCGCGCACCATGAACCCGACGCGCAAGGCACTGCAGGATTGTCTTGCCGCTCTCGAGGGCGGATCGTTTGGATTGGCTTTCGCCTCGGGTCTCGCCGCGACGGACACGGTCCTCCGTTTGTTGAGCGCGGATGCGCACATTCTGGCGGGCAACGACGTGTACGGCGGCACCTTCCGTCTCTTCGACAAGATCCTGCGCCGCTTCAATCTCGACTTTACGTTTGCCGACACCACCGATCCCGAATCGGTCGCCGAAGCGTTGACGCCTTCCACGCGCCTTGTATGGCTGGAGACTCCTACGAATCCCTACCTACGCATCACCGATATTCGCGCAGTTGCCGAGATCGTACATGCACACCCAAACAAACCCCTGCTGGTAGTGGATAATACCTTCGCCACTCCATACTTGCAACGGCCTCTGGAACTAGGCGCGGACATTGTCGTCCACTCAATGACGAAGTACCTCGGCGGTCACTCCGATGTGGTCGGTGGCGCGGTGATTGTCAGGGAAAGGGAACTTGCAGATAAACTTTATTTTCTGCAAAACGCGGTCGGCGCGGTGCCGGGACCGATGGATTGCTTTCTCATCCTGCGCGGACTCAAAACCCTCTCCCTCCGCATGGACAGGCACTACGAGAACGCGCTGGCCATCATCGAGTTTCTGGAAGAACACCCAAAGGTGGGAAAGTTGTTTTACCCTTTTCACGAGAGTCATCCGCAACAAAAAGTTGCCAAACACCAGATGAGGAATGGCGGCGGGATGATTTCGTTCATCGTCAAAGGCGGAAAAGAAGCCGCGATTCGAGTTGTGGAAGCCACCCGGATTTTCGCACTGGCCGAATCGCTCGGCGGAGTCGAATCGCTGATCGAAGTCCCTGCCGCAATGACGCATTTATCTGTGGCTGGCTCGCCGTTAGAAGTTGACCCCGCACTGGTGAGACTATCGGTAGGAATTGAAAATAAAGATGACTTGATCGAGGATATCGGGCAAGCGCTGGAGAAAGCCTAAAAAGAACAGGCTGGATTACGATCCAGTCTGTTTTAGTTTGCGTGGACAGCGACGAGCGTCACATCATCATCCTGCTTAGCACCGTTCTGATAACTTGTGAGGGTTTCCAGGAGGTGATCGCAAGTGGATTGGGCAGAACGAGTGCGCAATCCCTTCATTGTCTCTTTGATCCGCTCCAAGCCAAATGGTTGACCGGCTGGGTTGCGGCAATCTGTCATCCCGTCAGTATATAAGACGAGCAACGAACCCGGTGCAAGATGGAAACTGTTCTCATCCAGGGTAATGTCTTCCCACAAGCCAAGAGCCATGCCCGGCTCATGCGGCAGGCGGTGCACATCGCCGTGAGTCCCTACTAAAAGCGGCGGCTCATGTCCTGCCCGTGCATACGAAAACTGACCGGTCTTTGTATCCAAAATACCGAACAGGGCAGTAACAAACTGAGTGGATTTTTCCAAGCGAGTGATATGAGTATTGACTAAACGTAGCACTTTACCGGGCGAGGTAGCGCTATCCGCTTCGGCAATGATGAGGGCGTGCGCTCTCGCCATGAAGATCGCAGAGGGGACTCCCTTATCGGCTACGTCTCCGATCAACACGCCGATCTTATCGTCGCCAAGGTCGAACACATCGTAAAAATCTCCGCCCACTTGCCGGGCCGGCAAAATGCGCCCGCCGAAATCGTATCCGCTCGGCGAGGGCAAAATATCCGGCAAAATCGACATTTGGATTTCTGCGGCGACTTGAAGTTCCTTTTCGAGGCGCTCCTTTTCGATCAGTTGCTCCTGCGCGGCTTTAAGCTCGTCGTAGGCGGTCTGCAACTGGCGATTCTTCTCAGTGAGATCGCGGAAGGTTTGCACATTCGTGTTGTCCAGACGCTCGCTCAACACGCTTACCATCGCATTTGCCAGTTCGGGATGGCGATGCAACAACTCTTGAAATTGCAGTCGACTTACACTGAGCAGCATCACGTCGCCCCGGGCACGTGCGCCGGCGGTGCGCCGCCCACCAGGCATGATGATACCCATCTCGCCGATATACGAACCTTCGTTGACCACGTTCAGAACGAGTTCGTTATCCGTACCCGAAGCCATGTTAATCTCAAGTTGACCCCGGGCCACGATATACAGGTGCTCGGCAGGCTCGCCCTCACGGAACAGGATTTCGCCGGATTTCAGATAGACGCGGTCGAGCGCGGTGATCAATAGTTTCAACTCCTCCTGCGGAAGATCCGAGAAGAGAGGAACCCCTTTTAGCAAGCCTGCAGATAATTTGGTGGTTTTTGTGTCCTGCTCGAGCATGGCAGCATTATCGCACGAAAGCACGAACCCTGCAATCGAATCCGGGTTTACCCGACCTCAGAATTCGACCACTTCCTTGCCGGAGAGCATGTTCTGGATGCGTTCGACGACGGTGTCAAGATGCCTGGGTTGGTGAACATAGTCCAGGTCGTCGGTGCGTATGGTGAGTACCGGGCACATGTCGAACGCACCCAGCCACTCATCATAGAATGAATCGAGGAGGGATAAATACTCTGGCGTGATGCCCGATTCCATACCGCGCGCGCGGCGGCGGATGCGATCCATTAACACGGTAACAGGTGCTTTCAGATAAATAAGCAAATTCGGTCGCGGCATGCTCCCCACCACCAACTCGAACAGCCTCCGATAGGCGAGATGATCGCGCTCGGCAAAATCGCCCATGTGATGCAGCGCGCGTGCAAATATGTGAAAATCCTCGTAAATACTACGATCGAGGATCGCCGAACGAGGATCGTGCGCGGCTTCGAGATATTGGTCGGCACGATGGCCGAGAAAAAAGATCTGCAGGTGAAAAGACCAAGAACGCATGTCGCTGTAAAAATCAGCCAGATACGGGTTATCCGCTACCGACTCGTAACCCGTCCACCAGCCGAGACGGGAACCTATCCGCTCGGTAAGCGAAGTTTTTCCCACGCCGATATTCCCAGCTACAACAACCAGATATTTCGTCATCGCGTCCTCCGCAAGAAGTTAGTCGGAGTATAGGCGAGCCAACATAATTTGTCGAGACCGCAATGAAACTCTGAACGATCCACACCGAAGGATACGTGAGGTTGATCCGGTTTTGCGAGCCTATCGCCCGCTCGCACTTCAGCTGGAGTTACACTTATAATCTGTCCTTATGACCCGTTCAGAAACACCGTTGTTTAACTCGAATCTCCGCTGGTTCCTCGCTGGAATGATCCTTGCCAACATCGCCGGTCAGATGTTGTACAGCATGTTATCCCTCTACATGCTAAACCTCGGCGCGCAAGTAGCGGAGATTGGCTTGGTCTTTACGCTTGCGTCGCTTGTGCCAATGGTCCTCCAAATATTCGGCGGCTGGTTATCGGACACGATCGGGCGTCTACGGGTGATCGCGCTTGGCAGTTCAATTGCAGTGTTTGGGTACCTCATCATCGCCCTCGCCCCGAGCTGGGAATGGGTGCTCCTTGGCTTAAGCGTTGAATATATTTCCAACTCGCTGGTAGGTCCCAGTTTTGGCGCGTACATATCAGAGCAATCGGATGAGAATCAACGCGGACGCGTGTTTGGGTTAACATCCAGCATTTATATGACGGTGACAGTGATCGGTCCGGTGCTCGGAGGTGTTCTTGCAAATCGATTCGGGTTCAAATTGATGATGAGCGTTGCGTTTCTCATTTATCTCTCCGCGACGAGTCTACGTGTTTGGATGGCAACCTCCGAACATTTCGCCGCCAAGAAGGCTGCGCAGAAGCCCACCATCGAAGGGTTCAAGACTCAAATCAGTTCCGTGTTCACCTTGTTATTCGCGGGCGGAATCATCACGTGGATCTGGCTGACAGACGCCATCGGTGATACCGCCTCCAACTTGATCAGCCAACTCACGCCGATCTACTTCTCGGAAATCGGCAAAATCAACCTCGAGCAAATTGGATATCTCAATGCGATACTCGGTCTTGCAATCATCACCACCTCCCCACTTGCCGGCAGACTGGTGGATAAAGTCAGCGAGCGTGCCAGCATTCTGACCGGCTTTGTTGCACAGGCAATTGGTTTAAGTTTATTCCTCACAGCGCAATCCCTTTTCGGCTTTGCGATCGGTATGGCATTCCTCGGCATGGCGGCGGGGTGTTTCATCCCCGGCTATGACTCACTCATCTCGAAAGTCGTCCCCGACGAGAAGCGTGGAATGGCGTTTGGGTTGTTCGGCACCACGCTTGGCATTCTGTCCCTCCCCATGCCATGGATCGGCGCGCAATTGTGGGAAAAGTTTTCCCCGCAAACGCCTTATCTTTTCGTCATCATCGCCTGCCTGGTGTCCATCCCGATCGTTTGGAATAAATTCAAAGTTCCAAAAAGCGCATCTAAGGTGGTTGCAGAAGACTGACTCAAAATCCTTGTTATAATTTCACGCATCATATCCGTTTCAGGGAGTCTCTTATGGCATTCAAAATTTCATTCGGCACAGACGGCTGGCGCGGGGTCATTGCCGAAGACTACACATTCGATAACGTTCGGCGCGCCGCTCAGGGATTCGCATCCTATCTCGTCGAAAAAGGCTTCGGCGGCAGGTGGGTTGTCGTCGGTTTCGATAAGCGTTTCCACTCGGAGAATTTCGCGGCGGCTGTCGCGGAGGTGTTGGTTGGCAACGGATTAAAGGTTTATCTCACGGATGGCCCGACGCCGACTCCGGTGATCGCCTTTGCGGTCGTGGAGAAGAAAGCTTGCGGCGCGGTCAACATCACTGCATCACACAACCCGCCCACCGATAACGGATTCAAGGTCCGCGACCCGAACGGCGGCGCGATCGATCCGGAGGGATTGAATCGCATCGAAGCGTTGATCCCAGACTCCCCGGCGGAGGCGAAGCGTGTTTCGATCCAGGATGCAAAACGCGATGGCAAGGTCGTCGTGTTCGACGCGTCCGACGGGTATATCAAAAACCTTCACAAACTTTTGGACATTCAAAAAATAAAAGACGCGGGGTTCACTGTGATGGTGGATGCGATGTGGGGTAACGGCGCAGGCTGGTTCACTCGGCTGCTCGAGGGCGGCAAAACCAAAGTAATCGAGATTCACAACGAACGTAATCCGTCGTTCCCTGAAATGAAGCGACCTGAACCGATTCGCCCCAACATTGACGCGGGACTCAAGGCGACACTTTCGAACAAAGCCGATGTGCTGCTCATTACCGACGGCGATGCAGATCGTTGCGGAATTGGCGATGAGAATGGCGAGTTCATCAATCAACTGCGCGTGTATGCCCTTCTCGCCTTGTATCTTCTCGAAGTGCGGGGGGAACGCGGCGATATCGTCAAAACACTCTCCACGACCACCATGCTAAATAAACTGGGGAAGATTTACGGCGTACCCGTCCACGAAACCGGGGTGGGATTCAAATACGTCGCGCCAAAGATGATCGAAACGAATGCAATGATCGGCGGAGAGGAAAGTGGCGGTTACGCATTCCGGAACAATGTTCCCGAACGCGATGGAATCCTCGCGGGGCTGTATTTCCTCGACTTCATGGTTCGCACAGGTAAAAAACCGACAGAGTTATTGCAGATGTTGTTCGCTAAGGTCGGCGAACATTTTTACGACCGGGTAGATACCCCCTTCTCAGGCGACCGAAGCACGCGTGAGGAAACAATTCTCAACGCGAAACCGAAGACCATTGGCGGCTTAAAAGTGACCGAACTTATCACTATCGACGGCTTTCAATTCAAACTTGAAGACGGCGGCTGGCTGCTGATCCGCTTCAGCGGCACGGAACCGATAATGCGCGTGTATTGCGAAAC
>CAZFDL010000038.1:0-18400 GCA_964517905.1 uncultured Anaerolinea sp.
GACGATGTCACTCCCATCCGCCAGCAGTATCTTGAGATCAAGCGCGACTACCCGAACACCATCCTCTTTTTTCGCCTCGGAGATTTTTACGAAACCTTCGACGAGGATGCAGAGATCACTGCGCGCGAACTTGATATTGTTCTCACTTCAAGACCCATCGGCAAGGGCATCCGTGTGCCGCTGGCGGGCATCCCGTATCACGCGGCGGAAAATTATCTCGCTCGATTGATCGAAAAGGGTTATCACGTCGCGATCTGCGAACAGGTCGGGGAAACACCCATCAAGGGACTTTTTTCGCGCCAAGTCGTACGCGTCGTAACGCCTGGAACAGTGACCGAACCGGGGCTCCTGCCGGGTGACGCGAATAATTACATCGCGTCGGTTCTTCTCGACGGGCAAGCTGCCTCGGTCTCTTACGCAGACGTGACCACAGGAGAGTTTGCCGTTACCGAATTCCCGCTCGAATCCCTGCGCGCAGAATTGACTCGGTTGCACCCTGCGGAAATTTTGCACTCCGACAAACAAATTCTGCCCAACGAAATATCTGGCCACTTAACTCCGTGGGCGTCGTGGAAATTCGAGCCTGGTAAATGTACGGAAATTCTACTCGCGCATTTCAACTCATCCACGTTGGATGGATTCGGCCTGAAGGTAAACAGCCTGTCAATACGAGCCGCGGGTAGCCTAATTCAATATATCAAAGAGACGCAACCCGGTGCGCTGAAGTTACTCAACTCGCTTCGAACCTATCGACTTACGGAGTTTATGACTCTCGATGCGTCCACACGCAGAAACCTGGAGTTAGACGAGACACTCCGCGGCGAGCGCAAAGGTTCTCTGCTAGGAACACTCGACCTTACGATCACTCCCATGGGCAAGCGACTTATCCATCAATGGGTCAACCAACCGCTGCTCGATGTGGCGAAGATCCAGAACCGCCAGCTCGGAGTGGAATATTTCTTTCTGCAGGGTATGGTGCGCGCAGAAGTGCGCGCCGCGTTGAAGCCCATCGCCGACCTTGAAAGGCTGGTCAATCGCGTGATCGCCGGGCAGGCGCAACCGCGCGATCTCGTCGCGCTGCGAAGCACACTACAAAGTCTGCCCAAACTCGTCGAGGCGCTTGGAAAGAGACAAGCGTATCTACCGGGGATCGATCTCGCGCCAGATCAGATGGCTCTGCTTCAAAACGCGATCGACGACGACCCGCCATCCACGCTGCAAAATACAGGCGTCATCCGCGGGGGATATTCGCAAGAGTTGGATTCTGTGCTGGATGCCTCAAAACATGCCCGCGATTGGATCGCCAATCTTGAATCGGTTGAACGTGAGAAGACGGGCATCAAGACCCTCAAAGTCGGCTACAACAAAGTCTTTGGCTACTACATCGAAATCTCGCGCGGGGCGGCGGATAAAGCGCCCGAGCATTACATACGCAAGCAGACCCTCGTCAACGCCGAGCGCTTCATTACACCGGAGATGAAGGAATACGAAACACTCGTGTTGAACGCGGAAGAGCGTGTGAAGGACATAGAAACGCGTCTTTTCCGCGAAGTGTGTGCTGAACTCGCGAAGGCGGCCCACGGACTGTTATCAACGGCGCGCGCCATCGGCAAAGTGGACGTGTTGTCCGCCCTGGGGGAGGCGGCCGCGCTGGGAGGCTATATCAAGCCTCAAGTCCACGAGGGAGGCGAGCTGGAAATCCACGAGGGGAGACATCCCGTGGTTGAGCATTTGCTGCAAGGGGATCGATACATCCCGAATGATGTCATCTTCGAAAAAGGCGAGGTGGTTCGCGTCATTACCGGACCGAACATGTCGGGCAAGTCTACGTATTTGCGCCAAGCCGCGCTCATTGTGTTGATGGCCCAGATGGGATCGTTCGTACCGGCCGCGTCAGCACGGATCGGGTTGGTGGACCGTATCTTCACGCGCATCGGTGCGCAGGACGAAATTCACGCAGGGCAATCCACTTTCATGGTGGAAATGGTGGAAACCGCAAACATTTTGCATCATGCCACATCGCGCTCGTTGTTAATCCTTGACGAAATTGGACGAGGGACTTCGACGTATGACGGCGTTTCGATCGCGTGGGCAGTTATCGAGTTCATTCATAATCATCCGCATTTGCGCGCGAAAACATTGTTCGCTACGCATTATCATGAATTAACCCAACTCGCAGAATTACTACCCGGCGTGCGCAATTTCAATGTGGCCGTGAGCGAGGCAGACGACAACATTGTGTTCCTGCACAAAATCGTCCCCGGCGGTGCAGATCGTTCCTACGGAATCCACGTGGCGCAACTTGCAGGCTTGCCCGCTCCAATCATTCAACGCGCGAACGAGATCATGACAGAGCTGGAGAAGACATCCGGGCGCGCGGTGAGAATCAATCCGCATGCGGCGCAACAGGCGGCGCTTTTTCCCGAATCAAGCCCTATCCTTGATGAATTGAAAGAAATCGACGTGAACAGCCTCTCCCCGATCGAAGCTTTGAACAGGTTGTTCGAGTGGCAGAGGAGGTTTACGAAGTAGGCCACGAATTCTTGCGGCTATGAAGTGCTAACGTTGCGAGCACATTTAACCAAACCAACAGCGTGTGAAAGACCCTAAAGGCGACGGCAGCTGCCAGTGTGTGTTCGGGTCGAACATAAGGAGAAAGAAGGAGCGCTGTCAATCCTTCGCTAACACCAATTCCAGAAGGTGCAAAGAGGGAAAGGTAGCCTCCGAGATAGCCAGTCGCGTACGCCCCAAGGACTACCAAGATCGGAACTTTTGAAGCACCCGGACCCTGGTATAGGAATGCTGCAAAACATATACCGACGATGGTCCAGACTACCACACCAAGTGATAACGAGAATAGTAGCGCTCGAATCGACGGCAATTGGGATGCGACGGGATAGTATTGTTGGCGAAACAACTCGAGCCGATTCCGAGCTAAAAGCAGGACAATGAAAGGGGCAATCGCAAGTAATACATATCCATTCCCAAGGACGGTAGCCAGTCCCGAAATGCCGACGATGGCACACGCGGTCAACATTGTGACAGTATTCAGGAAAACAATGATTGCACTATCCGGCTTCGAGACACCCTTCGACCAAAGTGCACCAGCAAAACCGGCAAAACCCCAAACCCCACCCGGGATCATCGAAGCCAGTTGGGAGATATTAAGTGCTTGATAGGCATGGAGAAAGCTGAACTTGTAGCCCTTTGACTGTATCAAAACTACAAGTACACAAACCGACAAAGCGACCGATGCGAGCAACAACACTGCAAGACCAATCAGTTTAATTGACCCAATGTCGCCCATCAGGTTAACGACGGATTCCCAAAAGCGCCATAACCAAAATGCAAACACTGCGAGAAGTCCCACTCCAAAAACCGGATATAGGAATGGCCTGACTCTTCGCGCAGTTACGAGAATTTTGTCAAACTGAGAGTCCATCTAGACAATACTCAAGCGGAATTCTTTTTCGACGCACCATTAATCAGCAGTCTGTAAAAATCAGTCCTCTTCTGCCACCTATTCCTCATCTCGTCCTCCAGAATCGGTGGCGGAATCTGAAGTTGCCTGTAAAAGGTCGGAGTGAAATCGTACGTTAAGGTGTCCCGCGTCTGGAGCCACTCCAGCAGCTTCTCACATAATCTGATATGGTCGTTTTCTTTTTCGACGTATGCGCGGCCCAGACTCGCAATCTTAGTCCTTTTTTTTACATCCAGAATAAGATCACGGAGCGTCTCTTTCAATGTAAATATGTTCACATTGACGGCCGGACACCCCCCCGGCACCCTGCTATATTCAGCCATGTAACGCACAAGCACAACATTCCCTGTCGCCATGGCTTCCGCAGATAAACCAGCTACAGTCGCAGAATACAATTCATCCACAACAATATCCGACTCGGACAACAACTCGCGAATTTCACGGTTGGGCATATTCTTTATGAGGCGAAAATCGAATTCCAATCCCTCTGCGTGCAATTCCTCGATGACGCGCATCACCACATCTGTGCCCTTAGCTTCGGGGACGCTGGGGGCATGAACAACCAGAGGTCTGATACGCCCCGGAACCCGATAGTGATATTCAGAAAGATCTAGCGGAACAGCACTCCGCATGTAGGGCTCGACCTGCAATTGTCCGCAATCAGGCTGAGAGATAATCAGGTCTGAATATTTCTCAGCGGTGCTCACAGTCCGGCGTTTATCCCAATAACTTCCTCCAGAACGCGTTCGAGCGTAGTCAAAAAACGGAGACACCTCATCTGCTGAACCGAGCGAACGCATCTCTTCGGCGAAGGCGTACCAATAACGAATATCGCTGCCCCAAAATGCCGTAATTATTTTTTTTCCCAGAAACTTAAGAAGTGGATAGTACAAGTGATTTGGTAAAACTGCCGGGGCAAACAAAATGAACACATCGCAGTCTAATCCTCGAAATATCTTGATAAGCTGAAGGAGCAACCTCAAGTTTGCAGCAACAGAACCCATGGTTTGAGGCGCATCCCCCCGCTCGTCAATCACCAGCTCATATTCCTCATTCTTGTAAAAGTGACTCTTGCTCCAAACTACACTAAATACCTCATGCCCTAGTGCACGAAAACCCTTGGAATAATTAGCGGTGATTCTCGCAATATCGGTAAGGCCAATAAAAATACGCATCTTACAGGGAAGAATCAAGCGTTGCATTCGCAGCGCGATTTTTCAAATTAGTTCTGTTGGGAAACCGACGCAAGACCCGGGTCATTTTGTTTTTAACCATGTCCTTCGCCCATGATATTTCATTCATCCTCATGCCTAATTGAGGAGCAAGTCAACGGTTATGCTTGTTATAGTCCATATCGAACCACATGGCAAAAAAAAGGGATTGCATGCCTGTTATGAAGAGAAATACAGCCATGATGGTGCTGGTTGCTTCGACGGGACCAACTAGAATACGATAGATAAATAAATACGTGCCGAACACCAATCCGCCAAGGAACATAAGGAAGCCCGAGAAATAGAAGAAGACCAGAGGATGAAAATCCCTAATTACGTATTTTTGGGTCATCCGATGGAGAAAAAATTTGACCAATTGCCAGGCAAGGTGAGGTATGATCCGAAGCGGCCGGATGCCCGAAGTTTCCCCTATACCATAGACCGGCTTAATCTCGACATCACAAACTCGAAAATTATAGATGTTTAGTTTTACGAGCATATCATTGGGCATCCCATACCGCTTGTAAATGTCATCGAGATTCAGGGATTTGAGAACTTTCAAATTTGCTACAGTGTAGCCGGTCTGCGAGTCAGCGACATGCCAATAACCCGACGCAATTTTGGTCAACAAGGATAGTATCGCGTTTCCCAAGTAGCGGATGCGCGGAATTTTTTCCCATGCCTCGCCGGAGATCAATCGATTTCCCTTTGCGTAGTCAACCTCACCTCCCACAACCGGATCCAGCAGCGCAGTCAAGTCCTTGGGATCCATCTGAGCATCGCCTGCCATAACTGCCGTCGCTTCTATGCCTTGATCTCTGCACCACTTATAACCAGACGCGATCGCACCACCCACTCCCTGATTCTGAACGTGCTCGAGTAAATGCACCCTCCCCGGTTGGGTCATGGAATAGGCGCGGACGATCGAGGCTGTTTGGTCCGTGCTGCAGTCGTCTACAACAACAATCCTATCCACGAACGTGGGCATAGTGTCGACCACGCGCGCGATCAGTTTTTCTTCATTATACGCTGGCACAACTACGCCGATGGTTTTGCCTTTATACATATGTAAATCCTAGGTCAATTGGATTCTATCTCAAACAATACCAAGTCAGCAGTTGTCAATGCAACTGTAATTTGCACAGGACACCCCTGCAGATAGTCTTGAAATCTCTGCGAATCATCTGTGGCTGAGAGGACAAATCGAACTTCATAATTACGGACAATATCACAACGCTTCGAAGGGAATATCGCGACGTCTAGAGAACGTAACGTTTGACTATCGCTTATTCGAGTTTCGATCTCCTCCAAGGTCATGTAATAATTATGTCCATTATCTGGCTTCTCTTCCCGAAAGGAAATCAATCGGGCTTGAAATGAAATTCCCGGCAGAAGGTCTGCGTCCTCTTCTTCAATGGAGAAAACCGTCACCGGCCGGGAGGAAACAAAATCAATATAACGGCCCATTTCGGTCAATTGGCGATTATGGTCCAATGTTTGGAAATAGGCAGGAACTCGAGAAAGATTCCCGTACAAGAGGATCGGGCTAGCTAAACTTATCGCGAAAAAGGTACCCGTGAAGGACCCCCGAATCAGCCGGGATTGGACAGAGAGAGACATTCGCCTTTGAATTGTCGCAGCAAACAGAGCCCAAATCACTGCTGCACTTAATCCTAAGGGCAGAAACCAGGAGATCCGGGAGAGCAAACGGGCATTCGATAGACTACCGAGAATCCAACCGGTATATGGAATAATGGCGAGGATTATCAGCACCGTACATGAAAAAATATACCAGTACAACGGGCCTTTGCGCAACCGTAGTAGAGAAGTAAATCCAGCACAAAGCGCAAGCAATGCGGGAAACCAGCGCACCCCCTCGAATATACTCAGTAGCGTGCCGTCCAATGGTAAACCCGTGAATTTCAATACTCCTGGATTGATGCCATAGAAAAAGTCACCGGCGAAGCGGATGTAACGCTCCACCTGAAACGATTCTTTGAGCGCTATCGAGTCTGTATCAAATCCGGCTTGTGACGAATAATTTCCAATTCGAATTAGCAGATAGGGAAACATGGAGAGCGCAGCAACCAATAAGATTCCCGCGAACTCACGCTTGCCAGCATACTGCGATACCCAGGCGCAGCCAACCATACAGATTGCTATTAGGCAGGCAAAGAATAAGATGATCGGATGCGTAAGGGTCAGACATAATCCACCGAAAAGTACAAGGATGAAGCGGCGACCATCCCGCACTTGAATATAATTGAGAGTAAAGGCAAAAAATACGGGGGCCAGGTGGAATGCAGCAGACACCTTATCCTCTGCCATGGACTGAAAATACCAATTCCCTACAGGCCATTCCTTGCCAATCATCCAACAAATGATGGATAGATGCACGAGGATGGCAAGAGTGGAAGTCCTTACAGACAAGTTCAACTGCCGAAAAAGCCAGAACGACGACAACACAGCGAGGGGCACAAGGAAGAGTTCGAGATAATGACTGAACAACAAAAGCCCTGGAACGCTGCTAACATCGGAAATGACCGCCTGGCTCATCGGATACATGGCAAACCAGAAACGCTCCAACTCCAAAATATGCGAGTCGTGAATGATATTTTGGAATCCCAATCGATCAGCGTATTGCCAATTCGTGAGATAGGCAAGGTAGGTTGTATCGTCGTAAAAAAACAAGAGGTCATGAAATGTCAGTCCAACCGATAGCATGCACACCCAAAACAAAGGGAGATATTTTCGAAACTCACTCGAAACAAAAGAAGGCATTCCAGTGTGTTTGGACACGCGAATCAATACCCAGGTTTCGATCATGCAAAAAAGAATGAAAAGAATTTTGACTTCACTGAAAGATAATCCTAAAACCCTACCTCCGAAACCAATTACTGATGAAATCAGAACTGAAAAGACGAAGCCTGCGGGTATACAGCCCTCCCAATCGAAGCCTTGACAAGGGCGCCACCGGAGCAAAATATAGAGCAATGACCCAGGGACAATAAATAGGATAATAGCCAACCCTACACAAAGCATGTCGACCGTAAATGCGATGAAAAAATCCCCTGTCCGCGGGAGAAGTCTAGCCCATGGCAGTGACATCAAAGATAGCCAAACAAAAGCAAAAAACACCCATCTTCGTGAGGAAGGGCGATCACCTAGCATAAGTTCGATCCGAATAAATTTAAGCGCCTTACCATATCGCTCGGTAATTGTATACCAAAACAAAACTGCCTGATCGAATCCCGCACAGGCAGTTTTGTTAATTCAATGCACTCTGAATCAAATCGCTATGTCCGCATGTCGCTCTACAGGTGGCATTTTTCCCTTAATCCAATCCTGTTAGCAGGAGAGTTTGATTGGGTCCATGCGAACTCCCTGCTGAGTCCCAGCAGTATTATGCGACGGGAAAAAGAATTCTGAGATTACTTAACGAAAATTGAACATCCGGATTCAAAAGAGTGCGAGACTCCTCGCCTCACACTCTTTCTTATTCGCCGATCTATTCCGAACTATTACCTGCCCAAGAACATCATCAGCAAGCCCTGACCATTGGCAAACGCCACGATTAAACCAGCGAAAACCACAGAAACCATGGACATCAGCTTAATGAGAATATTGAGCGAAGGACCAGAAGTATCCTTGAACGGGTCCCCGACGGTATCGCCAACCACAGCGGCTTTGTGGGCCGGGGAGCCCTTCCCACCATACGCGCCAGTTTCAATATACTTCTTTGCGTTATCCCATGCGCCACCAGCGTTGGACATCATCACCGCCAGTGAGAATCCAGCACCCAAGCCGCCAACCAGCAAGCCGAGTACGCCAGCCACACCGAAGAGGACACCGATCGTCACGGGAATGACAATGGCAAGGATGGAAGGAGCTGTCATTTCACGCTGGGCAGCAACTGTACTGATCTCCACACAGCGGGCGTAGTCCGGCTTGGCTTTTCCTTCCAGAATACCCGGGATCTCCCGGAACTGGCGGCGAACTTCCTCCACCATACCGCCCGCAGCGCGTCCCACAGCGCTCATAGTGAGCGCTGTGAAGTAGAAAGCCGTCACCACACCGCTGAACACACCCACCAAAACCGCGGGGTTTAGCAGGGTCACATCGTAGTAGGTCATGAAGTTCTGGACGGTAAGTTCAGAGACCTGGATGGCAACACCATCTACGATCAATTCGGAAACGCCGCGCAGCTCGCCAAGTACCAGGCGAATCTCTTCAAGGTACGCCGCCAGTAAGGCCATGGCTGTAAGGGCGGCTGAACCAATTGCAAACCCTTTTCCAATGGCGGCGGTCGTGTTACCAACCGCATCTAGCTGATCGGTGCGGCGGCGAACTTCAGGATCGAGGCCGGACATTTCAGCATTTCCGCCGGCATTGTCCGCGATCGGACCATACGCATCCGTCGCAAGCGTGAAGCCGAGGGTAGAGAGCATGCTGACAGCCGCCAAGCCCACACCGTACAAACCCATCAGGATGCTGGTTGCGCCGCCTGACACATAGAAGCTGATCACAATGCCCAGGAGCACAACCACCATGGGCAAACCAGTCGAATGCATACCAAGTGCGATACCTTCGATCATTGCGGTGGCGGTGCTGGTATTCGCCTGCTCGGCGATTCTTTGTGTGGGAGCAAATGCATGGGATGTGTAATACTCCGTCAGTTTGCCGACCGCTATCCCGACGGCAAGACCCGTGAGAACCACGATCCACATGGGAAGCCAGTTTGGGAGTCCCATGAAATAAAAGAGAGGCAGAGATAACAGACCGATGCCAACCGAACTGACATACAACCCGCGGTTCAATGCGCTAATCAATTCACCCTGGGTCGCATCTTCCTTGGAGCGAACCACATACAAAGCGAGAATGGAAAGAACGACTCCCACCGCCGCCAGTGCAATCGGGGCCGAGATGAAAATCATACCTAATTCTATGTCAGCACCTTCCAATCCAACCGCCGCCACACCAAGCGCGGAAGTGGCAAGAATGGAGCCAGCATAGGACTCGTACAGGTCTGCACCCATCCCAGCCACATCGCCGACATTGTCGCCGACGTTATCTGCGATCGTTGCCGGATTACGCGGATCATCCTCAGGGATATTTGCTTCGACCTTCCCGACCAGATCAGCGCCAACGTCCGCCGCCTTGGTGTAGATGCCACCACCCACACGAGCAAACAAAGCTTGTGTAGAGGCACCCATGCCGAAGCTCAACATAATCGCAGTGATGGACGGCAGGGGATTCTCAGCAACGCTGAGGAAATTATCAGGCAAAATCACCGGGAAAACACTGTACAGCAGGAAGAACCACGCTGTAATATCCAAGAGCGCGAAACCAACCACCACCAAGCCCATCACGGCGCCGGCGCGCAAGGCGACTTGCAATGCGCTATTCAGGCTCCTCGTCGCCGCGAAGGTGGTGCGCGCCGAAGCGTTGGTGGCCGTTTTCATACCGATGTAACCACACAATCCCGAGAACAAACCCCCGGTCAAGAAAGCGTATGGCACGATGGGATTCTGAAGATGGAACCACGAAAGCACCAGGAACATAACGAACAAGACGGCAAACACAATGGCAACCACCCTATACTGGCTTCGAAGGTAAGCCATAGCGCCCTCACGGACAGCTTGGGCGATCTCCTGCATTCGCTCATTGCCTTCACTTAATTTCATCAACTGCCTATACAAATAGAAGGCAAAGCCGAGCGCGACCAAAGCCGCGATGGGACCCAACCACCACAGAACCGGCAGTGCGGGTCTTTCAACCGGGGCAAGTAATATTTCGAAATTCATTTCACTCCTCCGTTAGAATAAAAAGAATATCGGCTGGAGCCGATAATTTAGCAGGTGGATTTTACAGGCGCGAAATGAATGTGTCAAGAAAATGGCAAGTTACATTTCCCGTTGACAGCCTTCCCCGAATCGGATAAGATAACTCCACTAACGAATAATCAGCCTTTTCCAAGGAGTTAATATGCTTCAAGAACTGGAACCTCAGATCGCCGTTACGGTGAATAGCCCCCTTCTCACACTCACTACTGCCGCGTCGGATGCGGTTAAAAATATCCTACAGGAGCGCAACCTCGAAGGATATGCCTTGCGCGTGTACGTGGCTGGCGGCGGTTGCTGTGGCGTAAACTTCGGCATGGCATTGGATAATAATTTCCGGGATGTGGATTCGACGATCGAACTCGATGGTGTGAAAGTTGTTGTAGACGAAGTCTCCGTTGAGTATCTGCGCGGCGCAAGCATTGATTTTGTCAACGATCCGGTGCGCGGTGCCGGCTTCGCCGTTGAAAGCCCCTACGCCAAGTCGCACGGCCACGAACATGGTGAGGGCGGCTGTGGATGCGGTGGTTCGTGCTCCTGCCAGAACTAATACCTTCAAACTTGAACATAAGAGAGACCGGACAACCGGTCTCTCTTATTATCTACCACGAAGATACGAGATCACCGCACCAAAAAAACCGAATAACCCTAACACAAGGATGATCAATCCCGCCGGAACATCAGTCGGTACGGGATTCGGTTCGGTTTCGAATGCGGGCAACTCAAGCGCCGGCGGTGGCGTAAACGTAGGCAGGCGCGTGGGTGTCTGCTGACCGATAAATGCCGCCGCCAAAGTTGGGTCTATCGTGGGGGTAGAAAATGGGGTCGGAGTGGGGGGAATATCGATCAACGGCAGGAGAGCGCCGGGTGAAAGTGAAACATAAAGACCAAAGACCCATGCTGTGGAACCCGGCACACCAGCATAATAAACCTTGATCCACTCTTCCCTACCCCGAGCGCGACCAAGGGCCGGCGCGGTTTCACCCGCAAGCATGACTCCAATCGCCGGGTAATCAAACGAACTGGGTCCAGAGTAAATCCGAATCTGTGTAATACTGGGGTCCACGCGAACGAACGGTCCCGCCGCAGTCCCAGTTACGGTGGGGATCTTTCCGGTCGGTTGCTGGGCATGAACAGAGGCCTGAGCGGTTCCCATGTTGAACACAGAGAATAAGAACCAGACGGCAAAGGCAATGACGCATAATACAGCGAAACGCCGTCGGGGATAGGTGAACTTTGTTTTCATCACTTTTTAGAAAGAAATGAAACGAGCAGGCCAACCAATCCTAATGCCCCAAGGATGATCACAAAATAACCCGCCGGAACTCCGTGGTAAGGCGGTGAAGCAGCCGCCGTAAATTGTGGAACTGTCAAGGGAGGCGCCGGAGTGAACGTTGGCATGCGCGTCAGTGTTGGTTGTTGGTTGAAGGCTGCCGCGAAGGTTGGGTCAACCGTGAAAGTGGTGAGCGGCGTGGGCGTTGGAGGCGCCTCAACCACCTGGAGTTCCCCGCCGGAAATACTTACGTAAGGCGCATACACCCACCCAATCGTTCCTTCGTACGAGATCTGAACCCATTCGCGGCCGGGCGAAATTCCAAGCGCCTGCCTAACATCCCCTGGAAATAACTGACCAATAATGTCGTAAAAAGTACCGGGTCCCGCGCGCACGTTCATCGGGTCCGTGTATGTCACTGTGATGACGATTCCTGTCGGCGTGGACGCACCCTGAAACGCGGCAGCCGGCCCTCGCGGCCAAAGCACGGCCAACCCGAGGCACAGGAGTGCCAGCCATCCGGCGGAATTCTCAAACCAATTTCGTTTTCTTACGTAGAGATTCATTGAGAGACAGAATACGACGACCTATCGTCGTCGCTGATGAAGCGGATTATAATCGAATTCATGGACAGGCGCATCTTTCACGGCAACATCACTCCAGGCGACATCGCTCATGCACTGATGGCGGAATTCAACCGCGGCAACCTGCATGCACAAGCTCTCGGTCAAAGGGAAAAGATCGCGGTGCAGATCGCCACCCGCATGGGAGCGATGTCGGGAGGGCAGACGGCATTGACCGTCAACATACAAAAAACGCACGATGGGGTCATGATCGAACTCGGCCAACAAGCGTGGCTGGGAGTCGCAGCCAGCCTCGGTCAGACCGCCTGGTCTGCGTTTCGCAATCCGTTCAGCCTGCTCTCCCGATTGGACGATCTGGCGCAGGATCTGGAAAGCATCCAACTCAGCGAAAAAGTGTGGAAAACCATAAACAAAACGTTAGCTGCCCACGGTGCATCGCATGAGTTATCCGATCGGATGAAGCGAATCACTTGCGAGTATTGCGGAACAGCGAACCCGCTCGCCGAAGGCTCCTGTATCGCGTGCGGCGCGCCGATGGGCAAGGTACAACCTGCCACATGCCCACATTGCGGATTTGTCATCCGAACCGGCGAAACGAGTTGCCCGAACTGCGGCCGTGAATTGAACCAGACCTAATCGGGTGATTTTGAAACTGCAAGATTGCAATCTTGCAGTTTTTTGCGCTCCCTTCTATAATACCTCTGCGCCGAATTTGGCAGGGTTTATGAAGAACAAACTTGACCAGCTAGAATCAAAGCTACAAACCTTGGTGGAAGACCAATTGGTGGGGATATTGCCGGGCTTGCGAATGGAGGATCGAATCATTCAGCGTCTGTCCACCGCCCTCAAACAAAACATTGTTCAGGAAAGCGAAGAGGACGCGCTTGCCCCCAACGTTTTTACCCTGATCGTATCCACCGATTCTTCCCCAATGTGGAAGGAAGCCAGCACCCTCGATGTGCTCAAAAATATCATCGTTACAGCCAGCCGCGAAGTCGGCTTAAAGTTTACCGGGAGTCCAACGATTACCATAACCACCGACGATAGCTTTTCGTCCGATGACATCAGCGTGGTTGCTTCACATCGCCTCGAACCCATCGGGGATACCAAGGGTACGCCCATCCCCTCCATGGGATCCGATGTTGAAGCAGGTGAATCCATTCCAGAAAATGCCTTCCTGATCATCGAGGGGGTCAAAGTGCATTCCCTCACCGAACCAGTGGTGAACATAGGCAGGCGATTGGAAAACCATCTGGTCATCGACGATCCCCGCGTTTCACGAAATCACGCACAGCTTCGGTCCATCAAGGGACGCTTCGTCCTATTCGATCTGAATTCGACCGGCGGTACCTTTGTCAATGGTCAACGGACGAGCCAAACCGTTCTTTACCCGGGGGATGTGATCTCGCTGGCGGGTGTCGCGCTTATTTTCGGACAGGATAATCCTCCTGTTCGTCCGGATCTGGCGGAAACGTCGCCTCTCGACAGTCAACGCAACGAAGCAAGGGAACGGCCTACGGCAACTCTCGAGCGCCAGACCATGGATATCAAAACGGATCAGCTCAAGCAAGATAAATCCAATCAATGATCGCCACCGTCGTATTGGTCTTAAGGCTGGCGCTAGCGATCGCCCTTTATATTTTTCTAGGCTGGTCGCTGCTCACGCTCTGGCAGGAACTTCGAATCCAGGGCAGAACACTTTCAAACCAGAAGAAGGCGGGAATTTCTGTCAAACAGATACCGGAAAGCGGCGAAGAGCGTGAGTTCCACTTTTTTCAAACAGAGATTTTGATCGGCAGGCACACCCAGTCCGATCTTACCGTTATGGACGAGAATGTTTCTGCCCAGCACGCACGCCTGACCCATCATCACGGACGGTGGTGGCTCGAAGACCTGAATTCAACAAACGGCACATTCTTAAACGGCTCCAAGTTGAACACTGCCACCGTGGTCATCACGGACGATGAATTTAAGTGCGGCAACACGCGCTTCGCGTTGCGCGTTGACGCAGAGGAATAGGCTCCTAATGAGAGTATCGTACAGGAGGTCGCGATGACCAAACGTTATGGCCTAGCCATTATCGGAGGTTCGGGTCTATATTCGATGCCCGGGCTGGAAGGCGCAACCGAACAAATCATCGAAACCCCTTTCGGCAAGACCAGCGCGCCGATCGTGACAGGAACCCTCGAAGGACAACACGTCGCATTCCTTGCACGCCACGGAGTCGGCCACCACATTACGCCCACAGAGGTACCCTATCGGGCGAATATTTATGCGCTGAAGGCGCTCGGAGCGGAGCGCATCCTCAGCATCAGCGCGTGCGGCTCTCTGCGAGATGAGTTTGCGCCCGGACACATCGTGATACCGGACAACATATACGACAATACGCACCAGCGCGCGCGTTCATTCTTCAGCGAAGGGTTGGTAGCGCACATCAGCGTGGCAGACCCTTTCTGCGCGGATCTATCTTCCCAACTGGAGTCAGCCGCACGGGAGGCAGGAGGCGTTGTACACCGCGGCGGTTCACTGATTACCATCGAAGGTCCGCGCTTCTCGACGAAAGCAGAATCCAACACGTATCGCATGTGGGGAATGTCCATCATCGGCATGACCGCTTCGCCCGAGGCTTTCCTCGCGCGTGAAGCGGAGATCTGTTATGCAACCATGGCGCATGTTACGGACTACGATGTCTGGCATGTGAGCGAAGAACCGGTGACTGTGGAGATGGTGATTCAAACGTTGAACAAGAACACCGCCCTCGCGCAACAGGCAATTCGTATTGTCGCGCGAGATCTCAAACGCGAAAGGGTATGCACTTGCGGAAGCGCGCTTTCAGCCGCACTGATCACTCGCCCGAATGTTATTCCCTCCGACACGCGGAAAAAACTTGATCTACTCGTCAAGAAATATATTTGAGGCATGAATCGAATCACGCAAGGCAATCTGCTCAAGATTGCGGGTGTTTTTCTGCTTCTCCAAGCTACGATCATTACTTTGTCGCCGGCTGTGCGGGCGCGTACGCTCGATGCAGACCTGCGCTGGTCACAATGGGTCGTCGTACTCACGTGGGGCATTCTCGTCTTTCTAATTCACCGAGGCATTTCTAGACGCCTCCCCGATGCTGACCCGTTCCTGTTCCCAGCCGCTGCGTTCTTAAGCGGTTGGGGCGCGTTGACGATCTGGCGGCTCGATTCGAATTTGGGAGCCAGGCAGACGGCATGGCTTGACCTTTGCCTGCTGGGTCTTTTGCTGGGTCTGCGGCTCCCGGTCACACTGGAGTTCCTCCGGAGATACAAATATCTCCTGCTCACAGGCGGAATCCTACTGGTCGCTTTCACGTTATTGTTTGGTGTCAACCCGATCGGTATCGGCCCCCACCTTTGGCTCGGATGCTGTGGTTTTTATTTTCAACCCTCTGAAATCCTAAAACTTCTGTTGATCGTATTCCTATCAGCCTATCTCGCAGATAAGCTCGCCATCCGGATCCAGACCTTTTCGCTCATCCTGCCGACATTCATTGTCAGCGGTCTGGCAATCCTCCTTCTCCTTTTTCAACGCGACCTTGGAACAGCATCGATCTTCGTGGCCTTATTTACGATCATGATCTACCTCGCGACGGGTCGTCGGCGGACGCTTCTATTCAGCGCCGGAATGATCGGCGTTTTCGGAACCGCCGGTTACTATTTCATCGACATCGTCCGGGCGCGAATAAATTCCTGGATGGATCCGTGGGCTGACCCCGGGGGCAGTTCCTATCAAGTAATCCAGGCTTTGCTGGCCTTCGCGAACGGCGGCTTGGAAGGTCGAGGGCCAGGGTTGGGAAGTCCGGGACTCGTGCCGGTGGCGGTATCCGATTTCATCTTCGCCGCGATCGCGGAGGAAACGGGTCTTCTCGGGACGTTAGGTCTGCTCACCCTTTTTGGTTTGATCATCGCCCGTGGCATGCGAATCGCGCTACGCGCGCCGGACCTTTTTCGCCGTCTGTGCGCCGCAGGAATATCATCCTACTTCGGGATTCAAGCCCTCTTGATCATCGGCGGAAACCTGCGCCTACTCCCTTTGACCGGCGTGACCCTTCCGTTCGTTTCCTATGGCGGCTCCTCCCTGCTTACCTCTTTCATTGCTTTGCTGTTTCTACTTCTCATCAGCAATCATCTCGATGAAGAACCGGCGGTACTCATCAACCCTCAACCTTATGTGGCGATAAGCGCGTTGTTATCGCTCGGAATCCTTGCCGCAGCACTTGTTAATGGATGGTGGGCCATCATCCGAGGACCGGACCTTTTGATGCGTGTCGACAATCCCCGCCGAATCATTGAGAATCAGTTCGTACCGCGCGGCGATCTGGTGGATCGAAATAACTCGATCATTACGACGACCGTGGGAACGATCGGATCGCTCGAGCGATCGTACGTGTATCCGGATCTTGCTCCAATCACAGGGTATATCCATCCGAAATTCGGCCAGGCAGGTTTGGAGGCTTCGCTTGATGATTATTTGCGCGGAATACAGGGCGTGCCGGCCACCACGATCTGGTGGAATCATTTGCTCTACGGTATGTCGCCGCCTGGTCTGGATGTTCGCCTTACCCTGGACCTTTATTTGCAATACCGCGCTGACGAGATGATGTTGGGACATAGCGGCGCTGTGGTGATGCTCAATGCGGAGAAGGGAGATATTCTAGTCATGGCATCCCACCCGACCTTCAACCCCAATCATTTGGATGAAATTGGGGACCGATTGCGGGATGACCCGGATCGTCCGTTGATCAACCGCGCAGCGCAGGGACTTTACCCCTTAGGCACCATGCTGAATCCGTTCGCATTTGCGGTTCTGGGCAAGCAAAACCTAACCGATGACGAGCGCGATGTTGTGCATCAGGCTATCGGTTTCGAAAAGGGATTGGAATTGCAGTTGGAGGTGGCCGAGTCGTTTGCGGCCGCGGGGTTGGATCACTTTCACGTGTCGCCTCTAAAAGTGGCATTGGCTTCGGCCGCATTGAGCAACCACGGGCGAATTCCCGCGCCCAGCATCGCTGCGGCGGTGAATACACCCGCAGAGGGGTGGATCATCCTCCCGACGCCAGGCACCCCCTACGAAGCGATTCAGGCCGAACTGGCGGATGCTGCGGCAGTGTCGTTCATCTCCGAAGGGTTGAACTATTGGTCGTTCCTCGGCACTGCGGTCGAGAATGATTCTTTCGTTACCTGGTTTGTGGCAGGTACGCCGCCCAACTGGCAGGGTTCGCCGATCGTAGTGGTTGTGGTGTTGGAGGAAAATAATCAGAGGCTGGCTCAACGCATCGGCGAAGAGCTGATCGTGGACGCGATGAACCCCTAACCTTGTTTGACGGAAATTCAGGTGATATAATCTCGCCGCTTCACCTATGGAGCCTGTAGCTCAATGGCAGAGCGCCACACTGTGGATGTGGATGTTGTGGGTTCGAAACCCATCAGGCTCCCTCAAATGCCCTCTCGATGAGGGCATTCTTTTTTCGGAGGGTTGGTCACCTGCGGGATGATACGCGAAAAACACAACAGACTTCCAAAATCACGAAGATTTCGGAAGTCTGTTCGTAACTCACTTCCCTTTCGAATACCAGATCGAGCCAGGCGCGTTGTAGTCAAAGCCTTCGCCAAAGATCAGGTGCGCTGTGCCTTGATCGTCAACATCCATTTCGTAATAATCGCCGAATGGAAAGCGGAAACCGTTATTGAAAATGTACGTGAATCCGCTGACGAACGTGGAGAGATCGACTTCATTCCCCCACGTCGATCCGCCGTTCGTGGATGAGCGATAGTAAACGTTCCAACGGTCGAGCCCGCCATTCGCGGCGCGCGCATCCATCCAGGAGATACGGACGTTTCCGGTACCCGTAACGGCGATCGCCGGGAAGGCGTGATGCGTTCCGGCGGGCGCTGTGGACACATCCACCTTCGTTGACCACGTGGTTCCACCGTTCGTAGATTTCGAGAAGTAAATTCGCTCCGGCCCGTTTGCGACTGAACCTG
>CAZFDL010000039.1:0-18166 GCA_964517905.1 uncultured Anaerolinea sp.
TCGGCTTTGCAGGACCTTTCTACCTGGTCAATACGATGCCCACGTTGATCTTGACGGTAATTCTGATCGTGCTCTTTGCGTATGCCGTCAATCGTTCACTGAAGAAGAGTGCGCAGACCGACTTTGTTCCGCGCGGCATCGGCAACGTGACCGAAACGATCCTCGAGGTGATCTACAACATGACGGAAGGCGCGGCGGGCAAGTGGGTCAAGACGATCTTTCCGTGGTTCGCCACCATCATGATCTACGTGTTGTTTGCGAACCTGATGAAGTTGATCCCGGGTTTCGAGTCCATCGGCGTACTCCATCACGCGCATGGTGAAGGGCACGCGAAGGAACTCCTGGTGGGGAACTGGTATCTGTTCACCGCCGAAAAGGGAGAATATATCCTTGCCCCGTTCTTCCGCGGAATTTCGGTAGACTTGAACTTCACCTTTACGTTGGCGTTGATCGCGGTGATCGGCATCCAGGTGGTTGGATTCCGCGCCCAGGGTATGGGATACCTCACCAAGTTCCTCAATTTTGGTGGTGTTTTCAAGAAGCCGGTCTTCGGCGTGATCGACATGTTCATGGGCATCCTGGAGTTGATCTCCGAATTTGCGAAGATACTCTCGTTTGCCTTCCGTCTATTCGGGAACATGTTTGCAGGCATGGTGCTGATATCCGTGTTTGGCGCATTGTTGGGAAAGATCAGCATCGTGCCCGCAGGAATCTATTTGTTCGAGCTGTTCATCGGCATCATTCAGGCGTTTGTGTTCGGCATTTTAACGATGGTCTTCATGGTCATGGCTACACAGGGTCATGGAGAGGAACACGCGAAACACTAGATGGTTGGTGTTCAGTGAATCATATTCCAAAGAAAACGGGATACATCCCAAGGAGGCTTGAAAATGGAAGGTAGCATAATGGAGGCTGGGCGCTATGTCGGCGCCGGATTGGCAATGTTGGGTGCGGCAGGCGCAGGGATCGGAGTGGGATTGAGCGCGCTAGGCGCGTTGACGGGCATGGCTCGCAACCCGGATACCTACGGCAACCTGCTGAGCAGTATGATCCTCGGCATCGCGTTCTCTGAGGCTATCGCGATCTACTGCCTAGTGATCTCGTTCCTCATGCTCTTCAAAGTCGTGTAAGCGGAAAGGAGCAATAGATGGAAGCGCTAGGAATCAATCTTGGTTTTCTGATCTTACAGATCATCGGGTTCATCATCCTGTTCCTGACCTTGAACGCCTGGATCTACACGCCGATGGTGAACATGATGGAAACCCGCAAGCAGAAGATCGCACAGGGGCTGGAGGATGCGCGCGTCGCGGCGGAAGTCCGTTCCGATGCGGAGAAGGAAGCGGCGAAAATCATCGCCAAGGCTCAGGCGGAAGCAGGCAGGATCGTCCGTGAGGCGACCGAGCGCGCCGCGGCCGCTGGCAAAGAGCTTAAGACTGCCGCGGAGGCAGAGGCGGCCAAGGCGCGTGAAATTGCAGTGGCGGAGGCGCAACTCGAACGCAACCGCATTCTGGGTGATTTGCGCGGTCAGGTTGTGTCGCTCGCAATTGCGGCTGCCAACAAGCTGGTTGGTGAAGCGCTCGATGACAAGAAACAACGCGCCTTGCTGGATGAATTTTTCTCCGGCGTGAAATCCGGAAAAGTTGTGTTACTTGCTGACGCTGATTTCAAAGGCGATTCTGCCGAAGTAACCAGCGCGCTGCCCTTAAGCGCAGATGAGCAGGCCTCCGTCAAAAACGATGTGCTTTCGAAATCTGGTGTGAAGGAAGTGTCCTTCCACCATGATCCATCCATCCTGGGTGGACTTGTGATCAAAGTTGGCGACAAGGTTCTCGATGGATCAGTTGCCGGTTCATTGGAAGGCTTGCGCAAGAGCCTGAGGTAAAAGTTTACAATAAAGCGGGCGTGGCCGATTTTACCCACGCCTGATTTATTAACCATCACTTACTTTATCCGGCCGCCCTCCAAAACCGGATGACGTAGCCGGGATAAACTCCGACCTAATTAAAAACCGAGGTTTACGAAAAACGGGTTTCGACGATATACTCGTCGAAACCCGTTTCGTCTCCATGAACACGAATCCATCACTCCGAAAGATATTCACAGAAATTCCCCTGCCGTTTTGTATGTTGGATGTACCCGACTTGCCAATCACGGGTATCTCGATCGATAATCGCGCAGTGAAACCCGGCCATCTGTTCGTCGCAATGAAAGGCGGCACAACCGATGGGCACAATTACATCCAAAGCGCAATTGAGAACGGCGCGGTCGCGGTCGTGGGGGAACAGGATTTCTCAGGACGGACCGGTCGGGCGGCATACATCCGACTCGCCAACACGCGTCAGGCACTCACGTGGCTGGCTGGTTCGTTCTACCTGTGGCCGGCCCGCCGTTTGACAGTGATCGGCGTGACCGGCACCGATGGAAAGACGACCACCACGAACTTGATCTATCAGATCCTGCTGGCGGCGGGCTTCAACGCGGGGATGATCTCGACCGTCAACGCGGTCATCGGGAAAGAAGAGCTCGACACAGGTTTCCACGTCACCACACCGGATGCGCACGACGTACAGTTTTATCTCGCGAAGATGGTGGAAGCGGGATTGACCCACGTCGTCCTAGAAACCACATCCCATGCCTGGGAACAACACCGCGTGGATGCGTGTGAGTTCGATATCGGCGTGGTCACAAACATCACCCACGAGCATTTGGACCAGCACGGCTCGTTTGAAAACTATCGCGCCGCGAAGGGAAGGTTGTTTTCCAGTTTGGAGACAACCACAAAGAAGCCGCAGGGCAACCCGCGCCTGGCTGTGCTTAATCGCGACGACAGTTCATTCGAGTTCCTTGCCAACATCGTCGGCTCGAACAAAGTGGATTACGGTTTGAGCCCAGATGTAAAAGTCCGTGCGGTGGATGTGAAGCATTCACCGTCGGGTATCCGTTTCCTGGCAAAAAGCAGGGATTTTAGTGTTGAGCTATCCTGCAATCTGGTCGGAGCCTACAACGTTTCGAACTGCCTCGCCGCGTTGACCGCGGCTGTGTATGGTTTGGACATCAAACCCGAGATCGCCGCGCAGGGAATTGCCGCGCTCGAGGGGATCCCAGGGCGCATGGAACGTATTGATCTGGGGCAGAATTTTACCGCCATCGTCGATTTTGCTCACACACCGAACGCGCTGAAGTCTGCGCTCGAGGCGGCGCGCGCATTCCCTCCTCCCGCGGGTAAACGGGGCAGGCGAGCGGGCTCGCGCATCATCGCCGTCTTCGGCTCGGCGGGGTTGCGCGACAAAGCTAAGCGGAGGATGATGGCGGAGATCGGCGCGGAACTTGCTGACGCCTGCATCCTCACCGCGGAAGATCCGCGCACTGAATCACTGGAGGGCATCCTGGAGGAGATGGCGGCAGGCGCAATGTCCAGAGGAGGACGCGAAACGGAATCGTTCTGGCGCATCCCCGATCGCGCACAGGCGATCCGCTTTGCGGTAGGGCTTGCGCGCCAGGATGATATTGTTTTAGTGTGCGGCAAGGGACACGAACAATCGTTATGCTACGGTGCAAAAGAATTTTTGTGGGATGACCGTGTGGCACTGCGCGCGGCGTTGAGCGAATTGCTCGGCGCAGAAGGTCCTGCGATGCCCTATTTGCCCACGCAGGATTTGGAGGAAAAAGAATGGCTGGCCTTGAAGTAAAACCCGTGGTGTTGACAGGCAGGCACGTGCGTCTGGAACCGATGACTCTTGAACACGTCGAGCCGCTGGCAGAGATCGGGGTGGGTCATCCGTTTTGGGATTTTATGGTTTACGGAAAAATGGAGAACGCAGAGGACATGAGAGGCTGGGTGGCTGAGATCCTCGCACGCGCTGAAAAAGGGGCCGATGTGCCATTCGTGGCGATACACCTTGATTCAAATCGTGTGGCGGGCGCGACCCGTTACATGAATATCATGCCCAACGACCGCGGCCTCGAGATCGGGGGCACGTGGTACGGACTCGAATATCAGCGCACTGCCGTCAACACAGAATGCAAGTATTTATTGTTGAAACATGCCTTCGAATCGCTGGGTTGTATCCGCGTGCAATTGAAAACGGATTCGCGCAATGAGCGCTCACAGCGCGCCATCGAACGCATCGGAGGTGTGAGGGAAGGCGTGCTCCGCAATCACATGATCCTGCCGGACGGATATATCCGTCACTCTGTTTATTATTCGATCCTGGATGCGGAGTGGGTGGACGTGAAGCAGCGGTTGGAAGAGTTGCTGGCGCGGTGATTCCTTGTCCGGGTCATACTATGGACGACTCCTCTACCGACCAATGACATCCCCATGCAAAATGGCATAGATCTCAACATCCTGGTGCCTGCCTTTGTTGTACCAGGCACCACGAGCTGTACCCTCATGCTTGAAGCCGCACTTCTCAGCCAGCCTGCGGGAAGCTCGGTTATCAGGATGGATGACTAACCTGATCCGGTTAACTCGTTTCGACTCGAACAAGTAACGGACGAGAAGGTTGACAGCTTCGGTTGTCACTCCTTTGCCGCGCTGCTCGGTGGCGTACAGTTGATAGGATAGTTCGTATTCATCCAGGTAACTGACGGTTTTGAAGAATTCGATGTGCCCAAGGATCTCATCCGTTGGGGAAACTATGACGAGCATACCATCGTCTTGCTCCCAAAAGCCATTCCCTTCGAATTGCTTGCGAAAGTTGGGCTGCGAGAGAACCCCGCGCGGAAAATAGTTTCCCCGATTGTCGATGTCCAGATGATATGCATAGAGTTGATCAAGGTCGCTATCACGCACGAGGCGAAGAGTAATAGCCTTGCCTTTGAGCATCAAATCCTCCTATCTCATATCTCTAAGAATGCGAATCCAATCAGCTTTTCGTTTGGGTAATACTCGTCAGGGTGCGGTGTGTTTCGACAGTCTTGATACCTGCGCGATTGGCGGAGTTCATCCCACTCAAACGGATTGAGCGGCAGTTTTCGCCGGGACGCGCCGCGCCATCCAGAAGGCGAGTGCGAACCCGGTGACGAACATCCAGATGGCGTACAAGCCGGGGATGATCGCCATCTCATTGTTGTTCAAGAGGGTCATGGCAACCGTGATGGATACCGTGGAGTTTTGCAGACCCGTCTCGATTGAAATGGTCATGGCTCGGGTGTAGTCGACCCCCAGGAATTTGGGAACAAAATACCCCACAGCCAACGCGGCAAGGTTCAGCACGATGAAGGCTGGAGCGAAGCGTGGACCGTCGCGCACGATCACATCCCAATTCTGCACGACGAGAGCCAGAATAACGAGGAACAGGAAGGCGGCGGCGAAGATCTTCGACCAGCGTTTGCTGTTCTCGGCGAACTGCGGTCTCCACTGGCGGATGCCCATGCCGATGAGTGTGGGAATCAGGGTGATCACGGCCACCTGGATCATCGTGTCGACGACCGGGAAATCAATATCCAACGCCCCGGTACCATACACCGAGTAGGCGATATCCAACCCGAACGGGATCGTAATAAAAGCCAGCATGTTTGTTATCGCGGTCAAGGTGATGCCGAGCGCACGGTCACCGTCGCCCACATGGATGATAAGATTCGAGGTTGCGCCGTCGGGTGATACAGCCAACAAAATAAGACTGATCGCATACACCGCGGTCAGGCCGAACAGACCTGCCACCGCGAACCCAATTAATGGAAGTAAGATCATCTGGCAGAACAGACCGATGAGCACAGGTTTGGGTTGGGTGACGATGCGCCGAAAGTCGGCAATGGTCAACGTCATGCCCAGCGTGACCATGATCACGGCGATGGCAACGGGGAGGACGACACTTTGGATGACACTCTCTTGCATGATGTTCTCTCCTTGTAAATTTAATTATTTTGTCCGATTGATAAGGGAAACACCATTTGGGAGTGAAAGTGTCGAAATAAAAACTTCCGAAGTCACGACGACTTCGGAAGTTTGGTGCGTGGTTATCTCCTGTTTCGATCGCCGCCGCGGTTCCCACCACGGTCGCCGCCACGTCCACCGCGATCTCCACCGGGCCGTCCGCCGCCTCCGCTTCGGCGCGGACCGTCTTTTTCGCGCGCTTCTTCGGCGGTCCAGCCTTCCAAAACGGCCTGACGCGAGAGCCGTATCTTTCCCTGTGGGTCGATGTCGGTCACCATCACAGTGATCTCTTCACCCATGCCCACCACGTCTTCCACTTTGTTCACGCGCTCGGAAGCGAGTTGCGAAATGTGCACGAGCCCATCCACACCGGGCAGGATCTCGACGAATGCGCCGAAATCCGCGATGCGAACGACCTTGCCTGTGTAGATGTTTCCGATCACCGCGCTTTCACCGAGTGCCGCCACGCGTTCCTGTGCGATCTTCGCGCCTACGCTGTCTGTGGATGCGATGTATACTGTGCCGTCTTCCTCGATATCGATCTTCGCGCCGGTCTCTTCTTGCAGTGCGCGTATGTTCTTGCCGCCGGGTCCGATCAACGCACCGATCTTATCAACGGGAATCTTCACGGTGATGATGCGCGGCGCGTGTTCTTTCAGCTCTGCGCGCGACTGGGGCAGCACTTCCAGCATCTTGTCCAGAATGGAGGCGCGTGCGATCTTTGCCTGCGCAAGCGCTTCCTTCATCATCTGTGTGCTCAAACCGCTGATCTTGATGTCCATCTGTAAAGCTGTGATGCCGGCTGCGGTACCAGCCACTTTGAAATCCATATCGCCGAGGTGGTCTTCGGTGCCTTGGATGTCGGTGAGGATTTTGTAGCGACCGCTGTCGCCCATGATCAAACCCATCGCCACACCGGAAACGGGCGCCTTGATCGGCACACCCGCGTCCATCAATGCTAATGTCGAACCGCAGACCGAACCCATCGAGGTGGAACCGTTGGACGACAAGGCTTCGGACACTATGCGGATGGTGTAGGGGAAGGTTTCTTCCGCGGGGATCACCGGTTCGAGGGCGCGCTCTGCCAGCGCTCCATGCCCGACCTCGCGGCGGCTTTGCCCGCCCACGCGTTTGACCTCGCCTGTAGAATACGGCGGAAAATTGTAGTGATGCAAATACCGCTTGTCTTTGTTCGGGCTGAGGTTGTCGAGCTCTTGCGCTTCGCCCAATGTAGCGAGCGTAGCCACTGAAAGGATCTGGGTCTCGCCGCGTGTGAACAAGCCAGACCCGTGTGCGCGTGGAGAGATTCCAACTTCGCACCAGATCGGTCTGATATCAGTCGGCGTTCGCCCATCGGGACGTTTGCCCATGCCGAGAATTCGTTCACGTACGACCGCTTGCTCAGCCAATTCGAACGATTCGCGGAACATAGGGACCGGTATGTACTCCGCCGGGTTCCCGCCTTCCGGCACAATGCATAATTCGGCTTCGGCTTCCGTTTTGATGGCTTTCATGCCGGAGTAAAAATCGTTCTTGCTCAAAGGCTTATCGAGCAGGGTGTTCATCGATCCGCTGACGCGGTCGAAAACCTTTTTCTTGACCTCGTCGCTCGGTACGAACAAGGTCACTTCGCGTTTAGGTTTACCCACCTCCGCTTGCATCTTGAATTGAAGTTCGATCAGCGGTTGGATGGACTTGTGTCCGAGTTCGAGCGCGGCGACCATCACGTCTTCGGGGACCTCGTTTGCGCCGCATTCGACCATGAGGATCGCGTCCTTGGTGCCGGCGATCCGCAGGTCGAGATCGGACTCGTTCAATTCTGCATATGTGGGATTGATGACGAACTCGCCGTTGACGCGTCCCACGCGCACCGCGCCGACGGGTCCTCCCCAGGGGATATCTGAGATCATGATGGCGGCGGACGCGGCATTGATGGCGAGTACATCAAGCGGGTTCATGCCATCCGAGGAAAGCGTGAACATGACCACCTGCACTTCATTGCGCATCCCATCCTGGAACAGCGGTCGGAGAGGACGATCCGTGAGGCGGGCGACGAGGATTGCCTCCGTGCCGGGCCTGCCCTCCCGTCGGAAGAACGAACCGGGGATGCGCCCACCGGCATACAGTCTCTCTTCGTATTCGACCGTCAGAGGGAAGAAGTCTATCCCTTCGCGCACGTCTCCCATGGTTGCCGCAGCGAACACAATGGAATCCGGCGTGCCGAAGGTTACCGCGCCGCCTGCCTGACCCGCAAGTTTGCCGGTCTCGAAGGTGACGGTCTGACTTCCAACCGTAGTTGAGTATTTCTTTGATTCGGGTTTCATTGAATTGTCTCCTGTTTTGTAGGGGCAGGGTAGGGTCTTCCTGCCCAACTGGGCGAGATCATCTCGCCCCTACGTTATTTTTCCGCCTTGGGTCAGGGACTGAAGAGTGTGAATGACTGGACGTCATTCGCGCTATTCAATTCCTGACAGCGGATAATAAATTGTAGGGGCACGATATGTCGTGCCCCTACGGGTTCACGTGCTACTTACTTGTGACGCAGGTTCAAACTCTCGGTGACGCCCAGGTAACGCTGGTAGTCCGCTTTGCGCAGGTAGGTGAGCAAGCGACGGCGTTGCCCGACCATTTTGAGCAACCCTCGGCGGCACGACTCATCCTTCTTGTTGGCGCGCAAGTGATCGGTCAACTGTTGGATACGTCCCGTCAGAATTGCGATCTGCACTTCGGGCGAGCCGGTGTCTGTCCCGTGCCGATGGTAGTCGGTGATGAGTTTTGTCTTGACTTCTTTTGCGAGTGGCATGACGTGTGCTATTCCTTTCTCTAGTTTATGCAGGTCTCCGTGCTCGTAGTCCGCTGGAGGGCGAACCGCTTGCAGGACCAGTCACGGGCGGGGATTATACCAGAAAAATCTCTTGCGCCTGGCGTGTGGCTGTGATAGACTCCCGGCATTCCAGTGGAAAGGAGGCGCGTTTCAATGATTGATAACAAATTCAACCTTTCGTTTGCGCGTGCCTCCCGATTGGCTGACTAGTCAACCTGGCTTTCTTCATACAAGAACCGCAGGCGCGCCTCCGTCCTGTGGTTTTGTGATTTAACGGGCGGAGTACCAATGAATCAAAACTCACCTAGGAGAAAATCGTGTCTTCTGTAATCACCATTTCGCAATTAGCCAAACATTATCAAGTGCCCGAACGCGAGGCCGGGCTGAAAGCCTCCATCGCCAGCTTGTTCAGCCGCAAATATAAGACCGTCAAAGCAGTGGATGGCATCTCGTTCAACATTGGAGCGGGGGAGGTCGTCGGTTTTCTCGGTCCGAACGGCGCAGGAAAGACCACCACACTCAAAATGCTGAGCGGATTGCTACACCCCACGTCCGGGAACGTCAGTGTCCTTGGCTATGAGCCCCGCCATCGCTCGCATGACTACCTCAGGCAGATCACGCTCGTAATGGGTAATCGCAACCAACTGACGTGGGATCTACCCGCTCTCGACTCGTTCGACCTTCAGCGAGCGGTCTACGGTATTCCCTTCGATCAGTTCAAACAGACGCGCGACGATTTCATCGAACTGCTTGAACTTAAAGAACTGGTCAATAAACCGGTCCGTAACCTTTCGCTCGGCGAACGGATGAAAATGGAGATCGTTGCTGCGCTGCTTCACCGACCCAAAGTGCTGTTCCTCGACGAGCCGACGATCGGTCTGGATGTGACCATGCAGCGACGTATCCGAACCTTCGTGGCGGAATACAACAAACGCTATAACGCGACGGTCCTGCTCACCAGTCACTACATGGCGGACGTGGAGGCTTTATGCAAGCGTGTGATTGTCATCCACCACGGGCGCATCCTGTTCGACGGCGATCTGAGCAATCTCGTCAATCAATTCTCCTCGTACAAAACAGTGAGTCTCTCTCTTCAGAACACCGATATTGATCTATCGAAATACGGAGAAGTGGTCGGCAGGGAAGATGGGCGCGTAACGCTGCGAGTGCCCAAGGCGCAAACGTCCCAGGTTACGGCAAGGTTGCTTTCCGATCTACAGGTGGATGACCTTACCGTGGAAGACGCGCCTGTGGACGATGTGATCGACCAGGTCTTCTCGCAAAAGGAGGAGGCGTGAGACGGTACGTTGAGTTTTATCTTGCATCGATGCGTATCTCGATGCTCCAGCAATTCCAGTATCGCGTGGCCAACTACTTTTACATGATCGGCATGATCGCCGAGCCTGTCATCTACCTCGTGGTGTGGTCAACGATCGCGAACCAGCAAGGTGGTATCGTCGGCGGATATACGCCGGGCGCGTTTGCGGCGTATTACATCGTGTGGACTCTCGTCCGCAACATGAACATTGTCTTCACGCCGTACGGTTGGGAGTGGCGCATCCGCGAAGGCAACCTTTCGATGGAGTTGATGCGGCCGATGCATCCCATCCACAACGACATTGCATTCTTCGCAGGTTGGAAGGTGGTTGTGATCGTGCTGTGGCTTCCGCTCGCAGTATTCCTCACGTGGGTCTTCAAACCTACCTTAGACGTCACCTGGATGGAAGCCGTTGTGTTCTTCATCGCCATTTGGGGCGCGTACCTCATCCGCACAATGTTACTGTCCCTGCTCGGCATGATCACCTTCTGGACTACGCGTGTGAGCGCGATCTTCGAGTTGTATTTCGGTCTCGAATTGATCCTTTCAGGTCGGCTCGTGCCGATGACACTCATGCCGCAATGGGTGCAAAACATCTCCAACTACCTGCCCTTCAAGTGGACGTTTTTCTTTCCGATCGAAGCTCTTGTTGGGACATTGTCCACGCAGGAACTTTGGGCTGGTGTGGGGATGCAAGTTCTGTGGATTGCCATCGGCGCGTCGTTCCTCAGTGTGGTCTGGCGCGCCGCCATAAAGCAGTTCTCCGCCGTCGGTGGATGAGCTTCATATGTTATTCCCGCAGTTGAACTGCGGGAATAACAATGCAACAGGAAAATAATATATGAACCCATTCAAACTCGCATGGAATTACTTCCGCATTGGCATGATGAATGAACTGCAATATCGCGTCAACTTTTTCATTCAACTTCTGCAAACCAGTGTCGCGCTGGCTACTGGACTGATCGGCCTCGCGTTGGTCTTCGATCAGGTGGATAACCTTGCCGGCTGGACGCGCTCCGAACTGCTCGCCGTGATGGGCGTACACATTCTGATGGGCGGCATTATCCGCTCCGCCATTCAGCCCAACATGGAACGGCTGATGAACGACGTGCTCAACGGCACACTGGATTTTGCCCTTACCAAACCCGCCGACGCGCAGGCATTGGTCAGCGTGCGCGAATTCCGATTCTGGCAACTGACAGATGTCCTCGTCGGTTTGGTGGTGATCGGGGTGGCGGTGACCCAACTTCAATCGGGGATGGAAGCGCTGCAAGCGGTCGAGTTCGTTGCCGCGCTGCTGATGGGCGCGATCATGTTGTACTGCGTCTGGTTGATGGTCACATCCGTTGCATTCTGGGTGGTACGCGTGAGTGAGATCGTCAACCTGTTCGAGGGTCTGTACGCGGCAGGTCGCTGGCCCGTGGGTGTGTACCCCGATTGGCTCCGCACAGGATTGACATTCCTCGTACCTGTCGCGTTTGCAGTCACCGTGCCTGCCGAAGCGATGACGAATCGACTCACATCGGAAACGATATGGTTTGCGCTTGGTCTAACGCTCTTCTTTATGATTTTGGCGCGTGGGGTGTGGTTGATTGGCTTGAGAAGTTATTCAGGCGCGTCGGCATGAAATTCGTAAGGGCAGACTTGCAAGTCTGCCCTTTTTCCTTTAAGCATTTGGGCTGACATGTCGTCTGCCCAGCATTCGATCAAATTTTTATCAATGGTGGATTGTCCGTCACCACCCCAAACCCATTCATCTTCCACTTGTTGATTCCGCCGTCCACTTGAATTAAATTGTGATAGCCGCGCCGCTTCAACACGGAGATCGCCACCATCGAGCGATTCCCGCTTGCGCAGTGAATTGCCAGTGGTTTATCTGTCGGGATCGGCAACTCCTCCCACGGAACCCTCCCGCCTTCAAAGTGGATCGCGCCGGCGATGTGCCCGCTTTCCCATTCCGAGAGCCGACGCACATCAACCAGCGTCACCTCGTTCAATCGTTCGCGCAATTCTTTCGAGCTCCATGTCTGCACGGTTTCAACGGAATATTCACGCGCCCACGAGTCGATTCCTCCATCGAGATAACCGACGATTTCATCGTAGCCAATGCGGATGAGTTGCCGCGTCGCCTCCGACCTTTCCTCTGCATTCTCCCCTAGCAGGACGATTCGACTCCCGAACGGAATCACCCAGCCCGCCCAGACGACGAGCGGCGCATCTACGCGGATGCCAAACGAGTGGGGTACATGACCCGCGCCGAATGCTTTCTGATGGCGGACGTCCAAAACGACCACGCCTTCATCCATCAATGACTTGACTTCGCGGGCAGATAACGGTTTCAAAACTGGGACGCCGCCCAGGATCCTGGCGCCGCGCTGGTTGAGTCCGCGCATGTACTTGTAATATGTGGGATATAACGGCAACCCCGTCAGTGACCGTTTGATAAATTCCTCTTCATTGTTTGCAAGCGCGAGCGCATTGGTTTTACGCTCATGCCCGATCGTCGATGTGCGCTCCAACGAAACAGGCGCGACGCAGAACGAGCCTGCTCCGTGTGTGGGGTAGACGTTCACTTCATCGGGCAGTTTAAGCAGTTTATAGTGAATCGTGTGAAAGAGTTGGCTCGCCAGCGGATGTGTCAATTCGGGCGTGAGCAAATCTGTCCGCGCCGCGCCGCCCACGATCAACGCGCCTCCACTGAATAACGCGCTTGGCGTTTTCCCATCGGGTTCGACAAGCAAGAATGAAATATGCTCTGGCGTGTGCCCGGGCGTCGTCATCACACGGAGTTGGAACGCGCCGAGATCAATGACTGACTTTTCATCGAGCGGTTTGTGGTCGAAACCGACCTTCGCCTCCGCGCTCGCGCCGATCGCCGCACCGGTTTGGTGGGCGATTTCACGATTGCCCGATACAAAATCCGCGTGGAGGTGTGTATCGAGGACGTGCGTAAGGGTGAGCCCAAGTTGAGACGCGGCATGCAGGTATCTATCTACGTCGCGCAGCGGGTCGATCAACACCCCCTTTTTGGTTTCGTGCGACCCGATCAGGTACGCAGAATTGCCGAGTCCCGTGTCGACGAACGGTTCGATGAAATACGAGGGGCTTGTCATTTGATGTGCGGTAGGTATTTTTCGTTCAAACTTTCCATGTGATGATCAACGTGACCGACGAGCATGTAGATCAACGCCCGCGCGCTAACGGGATGCCCGCTGGCTGTGCCGACCCGAAGCGCGGACTCGTCACTCATATTTTGGATGGCGAGGATATTCGCGCGGCGAAGATACTCGAACTCTTGAATCAGTTCTCCCATCGGATGTGAATCGAACCCCGCCTCGCGGACGTAGTCGTCCTGCTCGAAGCCGGGGAGGGGAGTTGGGTCGTTCCGTGAGACCCGCAGTAGGCGGTACGAGAAGACGCGCTCGACATCGTTGAGATGCCCCATCACTTCCTTGATGGACCATTCCTTCGGCGCGTCTCGGAACAATGCTTGCTCGTCGGTGAGTCTGCCCAGTGCAGCCTGAATCTCGTCGATCTGTTGCGGGAGTGCGGCGAGCACGCTGGCTCGCGCGGTGGCGTGCTGGACGTAGCCTGCATAAAATTCGGCGTATTCATTTGCTGTTGGGGCGGTGAGGTTGTTCATGCAGGAATTATATACCGAAAAATAATCCCTCTGTGTGTGACTGTGAATTTTTTCCTGTAATCACCAATCCATTTTGGACTTACTTTTCGCTGGCAGTTCTCGTACTGTATAATACCCGCATGAAAGAGATTCTTGAAAAAATTGTTCATGATCCGCGCTATCTGAAAAATATCGAATTCGGGGAACCTCGTTCGGGGCATCCAGAGGGGAAGGTGAAATACCATATTGCCGAATTGGAGTCCAATCTTGAAAGACTTGCCCCGCGAATTTCGGAAGAACAGTATTGGAAATTGATCTTCCTCATTCATGTGCATGACACCTTCAAAGCGGACGCCACTCCTGACTCGCCGATTCTCAGCCCCAATAGCCACGCTTCACTCGCGCGAAAATTTGCGTCCGAGTTTTCCGATGACGCCGACCTCCTGAATATGATCCAATTCCATGATGTGAATTTTGTTTTGTGGAAGGAATTTTCGGTCGCTGGCGCATATGACGTAGAGCGGTTTCAATCATTGCTCGAGACGATCAGGGATTGGGATCTGTTCTTGCTATTTCTCATCCTTGATGGAAGCACTCCGGGTAAAGACCAAAATAAGATAAAGTGGTTCTTAAATGAGGTGCGAAAAGGTATTCCGACAGATGTTGACGAAACTTGAATCTTGTATCCTCCTTGACGCATCCGTTACCAAAAGAGATAATCAAGCTGATGAATGACTCGGAAATCCGCCAGATCGTGCAGAACGTCGTCAGGAACTTGACGGGTTCGCCTCAAACCGAGCCCGCACCTGCCTCGCCCGTAGGGAAGCGAATCGTCGCCCTCGGCGCGGACCACGGCGGATTCGACTTAAAGGGAATTCTCAAGCCCGAGATTGAGTCGCTTGGCTTTGTGGTCATGGATGTTGGCACGAACAGCAAAGAGCCGGTGGATTACCCTGACTTTGCACATTCGGTCGCGCAGATGGTGGGGACAGGCAGAGCCTGGCGCGGGATTATGATCGACGGAGCTGGCATCGGAAGTTGTATTGTCGCGAACAAGGTACCGGGTGTGCGGGCAGGAATGGCGTACGATGTTTCGTCCGCGACAAACAGCCGCGAGCACAACGACGCGAATGTGCTTACTCTCGGCGCGGGGCTGATCGGTGTTAATCTGGCGAAGCAGATCGTGAAAGTGTGGCTGACCACCGATTTCGGCGGCGACCGTCACGCAAAGCGCGTGGATAAGATAAAATCGGTGGAGACAATGTATTTGAAGTAGCCATTGCTCTCGGCGGCGTCCTCGCCGCCGAGGACGGCGGCTGGAGCGTAATGAAACCCGACCCGAAACTCGTTGAACAACTCGTAGAAATTATCACGCATGAGGTACTCTCAGCCATGATGGAGGAGGAGACTCGTGCGAGTAATCCCGAAACCTATCACTGCAAGTTCGATTGTGCGGACGGCTTGTGCGTCCGCGTGTGCTTCGATCACGTAGGGAACGTGGTCAAAGCGGGAGCGGAGCGGGTGTCCTCCACCCTTGGGGCGATTCCGCAGGAACTGGCGATCGCTCGAATGATCGACCATACCCTGCTCAAACCCGATGCCACGCAACAGGAGATCGCCCAACTTTGCTACGAAGCCCGTAAATACGGTTTCGCCTCCGTGTGCATCAACCCCACGTGGGTGAGCCTGTGCGCGGAATTGTTGAAGGGGTCGGATGTCAAGGTGTGTACCGTGATCGGATTTCCGCTGGGAGCAACATCCTCCGAAACAAAAGCATTCGAAACAGAAACGGCGATCAAGCAGGGTGCGACGGAAATCGACATGGTGATCAACGTCGGTGCGTTGAAGGCGCGCGACATTGAAACGGTTGCAAGAGACATTCGTGGCGTGGTGAAGGCGGCGCACGCTCACGGGGTTATCGTCAAAGTGATCATCGAAACCGTTTTGCTCACAGACGAGGAAAAAACGCTCGCCAGTTTAATATCGAAAGAAGCAGGCGCGGATTTTGTCAAAACGTCCACGGGGTTTGCGGGCGGCGGCGCAACGGTGCACGATGTGGAGTTAATGCGCAAGGCGGTCGGTCCGCAAATGGGAGTCAAAGCCTCGGGCGGCGTCCGCACGTTTGAGGATGCCGAGAGTATGATCCGCGCGGGAGCCACGCGCATCGGCGCGAGTGCGGGGGTGAAGATCATTCAAGGACCGAGCGATCAAGCTGCCACGAAGAGTGAAGCGGGTTCTTCATCCAGTAAATATTAGGAGTGCGCATGTTCATCGCAAAAGTGATCGGTACCACGGTATCCACAATCAAGGACGAAAAATTACACGGGCGAAAACTGCTCATCCTGAGACAATCCGATGAAACCGGCGCGGTCTCTGGCAAGCCGTATGTTGCCGTGGATACCGTCGACGCGGGGGCAGGCGACCTTGTGCTGACCGCCTCCGGTTCGTCGGCGCGGCAAACAAACATCACGAAAGACACACCGGTGGACGCGGTCATTATGGCGGTCATCGATTCGCTTGAAGTGGACGGGAAAGTGGTCTTCCGTAAATCATGAGCAAGAAATTCTATACCGACAAGGATATTGAAGAGCTTTATCACAGCGGCGTCAAGTCGTTGCGCGTGGATGACGATGTCGTATTGACCGATCTCGCGTTTGAAAAAGCGCGGACATTGGGGATGCTTGAATCGGATGCGTCGCCTGCCGCGCCTGTGCGACCGTATTTGTCGGAGACGAAAACGCATCAATCCAGGGGGAGGGTTGATTCAATTTCATCGGTGTTGTCTCAGCCTGCGCCGACCCTCACCCCCAGCCCCTCTCCCTCGAGGGAGAGGGGAGTTGAGTTGGAAAAACGGATTCGCGAAAAAGTCACCGCGAAACTTGGAGATCAAGTAGACCCACAGTTGCTCGATGCGATCATCAATCGTACGCTCAAAGTGACGGGGATGAAATAATCATGCTTTTCGGACGAGTGCGAGGCAACGCGGTTTGCACGATCAAATATCCCGATATTGAGGGTGTAAAATTGCTCGTCGTGCAACCGCTCAATAAGAATCTCGAACCCATCGGTGTTCTTCAAGTCGCGGCGGATGTGGTGCAGGCGGGTGTCGGTGATTTGTGTGTAATGGTGCGTTCACGTGAAGCCGCGCTCGCGATGCGAGACGAGAAGTTCGTGCCGATTGATCTGGCATTGGTCGGCATCGTGGATGAGTTGGAAGTGATGCCTGACGGCGAGTTCGAATACACGTTGAAGGCTGGGCACAATAAGTTTACTTAACAAGGGTATGTCATCTGAGCGAAGCGAAAAATCTCTGTCACTACGGGCGAGACTCTTCGGTCGTGGCCCTTCGCGCCGCTCCCTCAGAGTGACAATATTATTTTATGATCCTCGGAAAAGTTGTCGGCACCATCGTCACCACCATCAGCCATGCGCACTACAAAAATCGCAGGCTGTTGGTCGTCCAGCCGTTAATCATGGACGGTGAAGCCGTCGCGTCGGAAGACGACTTCATCGCCCTCGATAACTCACAGGCGGGAATCGGCGATACGGTTCTGGTCAACCGAGAAGGGAACGGCGCGCGCCAGGCGTTGGGAATTCCCGACGGGTGCGTGATCTCGGTCATTGTGGGGATCGTAGACAGCGTGAGTTTGGAGGGATAAATACGTATATGACGTCACACCTAGAGTTGCCCAAAGAACTCGAAAGCGAAATCGTTGCGCGTTTTCAAGATTGCGACCCCTTTGGGCATCTCAACAACGCCCGCTACATGGACTACTTCATCAATGCGCGTGAAGATCACTTGATCCATTTTTACAACCTCAATATTTACGAACACGCGGAACGGGCAAAGGCGGCTTGGGTGATCTCGAAGACACAGATCGCCTACCTGCGACCCGTGCTCGTCATGGAAAAAGTCCGCATTCGTACGCGGGTGATGCACTACACGGAGAATGCGATCGTTGTAGAGGGCTTGATGCTGGATGGCGAAGGCACGCGCCTGAAGTCCATGTCGTGGATGGAGTTTGCCTACGTCAGCCTCGCCTCGGGCAGACCTGTGAAACACCCGCCTGAGATGATGGATCTGCTGCAGAACGTTGTTTTCAGCGATTCGTATAACCCGGATGGATTCAACCAGCGCGTGGACGTGGTCCGCTCAGAGGTGAGAGGGAAGAACTAGTAGTGCTTCTCGATCCCGCCAAACCCGAACATCTTGTTCAGCGCTGTCATTTTGATAAAGTGCCTCAGACGCTTCTTGAATTCCTCAGGGCGGTGACGCGCTCCGTGGATGAACGCGATGCGGATTCGCTTGTACGAGTCTGAGAACTTCTGAAAATTCTTCCACGCTTCCTTGTTCGCTTGGATGGCTTTCAAAATATCAGGCGGAAAGACAAACTCTTCGTTCAGAAGATCGCCCAAAGCCTCAACAACTTCTTTCACAACCTTCTTCTTCGCCACCAAACTTCTTAATCGCTCGATGTTGGCTTGTGAGTATTTTGCCTTGGGCTTGCGCGGCGAAAACCGCTG
>CAZFDL010000040.1:0-1596 GCA_964517905.1 uncultured Anaerolinea sp.
AGCGACCACTACACTCATGAGCAGGCAGGCGCGGCTGACCCGGGCTATCCGGTTTTCTATCCAATCAAGGCGATCTACGAGTTGGATAGTTCGTGTCGCATCGCTGTCGGCTTCCAACCCAAGGGAAATGAACCTGGCTTGTGCACCATTGCAACTGCACCTCCTGCTGATCCAGGACCTGTCGCATGTTCCGCTTATGGCGAAGCCGCCGGCGCCGGAGGATGCTGTGATAACGTCCCAATTTCCGGCGGTTTATGCAGATATCCGTAAGTTAACCTTCAGTAAATTGATCGACCATGGATAAAGGAGCCTTCTTATGTTTACAAAACGACTTATCACACGACTTGTATTTACTTCTTTTATAGTAGCATCTTTCTTTTTCAATGGCGTGGGGATTACGCCTGTGCATGCGGCAAGTCTAGTGGTAAACACCGAAGTTGATGAAACTACCACGAACGGGCTTTGTTCGCTACGTGAGGCTATGCAAAATGCGAATGCTGACGCATCCATCTATCCAGACTGTGCGACGGGTGCAGGAGCAGACACGATTACCTTCGCTGGGAATTACACCATCACGTTAGCTGGTGCTCAATTGCCTTTTGTCGCATCTGAGATCATTATCAAAGGTAATGGTGCGGAGAATACTATCATTCAAGCCAATGCCAACCCAAACACCGCAACATATCGCGTCTTTCAGGTGGGTTATTCGGGGATAACACCAGGCAACCTCACGCTAGACAGCCTGACTGTACGTTATGGGAGGTGTTTTGGACTGTGCGGAGTAACGGGATACAATAATGGTGGTGGAATTTACAATGAGTTTTTCTCGACGCTAACCATAATAAACAGCACTATCTACAGTAATTATGCAGGGAGTGGTGGAGCGATATCTAATCTTGATGGTACTGTAACAATAACAAACAGCACCTTATCTGGCAATTCTGCTGAAAATGGTGGTGCAATCTACAACGATAACTATTGGAGAACAACGGGTAGTCTGAGCATTGACAAAAGCACATTCTTCAATAACTCTGCTGCCATTGGAGGTGCTATCTACAATAACAGTAACATGTGGCTCTCTAACACAACCATTTCCGGTAATGAAGCCTATGATTATGGAGGCGGGATTTATAGTGATGGCAGTGCCTCGATCTATAACTCAACGATTGTCTTCAATACGTTGATTGAAGGGACTCCATTAGGTGCCGGAGGAATTGATGGAGATGTCGCCCTCTATAATTCCATTGTGGCAGGCAATACGCGCGCCATTTCTTCTGCTTACCGCGATTGCCATGGCACTATCTTTTCCTATGGTCATAATCTTTTCTGGGATACCACCAATTGTAACATTATCATTACCTTCACCTCCGGCTCGTGGGATTTTCTCAATTCGCTTAACTTATTAGGACCTTTGCAAAATAATGGAGGAGCAACGCAAACTCATGCATTGCTTTTAGGAAGTAATGCTATTGATACCGGCGATAATATCGATTTCTATTGTGCGAGCTGGCCAGTAAGTAACGTTGACCAACGCGGGGTAACTCGTCCGCAGGGATCAGCCTGTGATGTGGGTGCATTTGAGTGGAAAAATGCAGC
>CAZFDL010000040.1:1696-18143 GCA_964517905.1 uncultured Anaerolinea sp.
AGGCATTTGAAATCCTCGTCCTGGATGCGGCAGAGAATACTGCACCGGAAACTACGATCGTTTCGATGAAGGTAAGAAAGCCAAAAGGAATTAGTACCCATATGTTCCTATTTACCAGTTCCATTGCGGATAGCACCTTTATGTGCAGAATGGATCAGGAGGCGTTTTCTCCCTGTAAAAATGCCTTAACGTATTCAGGGTTATCAACAGGCTCACATACCTTTCAGGTATATGCCATTGATGCATCTGGAACTCCAGACCCGACACCTGCAGAATATTCATTCACGGTAAACCCGTAGTTCCAGCAGAAATGCGATTTAGTACATTGTAAGCACAGAGGCCAACCCGGGTCTCTGAAAATATGAAAAGGAGAAAATTATGTTACGAGCAAGAAATTTCAAGTTACTGTATTTGGGTATGACCGCGTTGCTGGCGCTGGCAATCGCCATAAGCTCGGTGGGTGCACAGCCCGCCCAAGCCGCACCCTCAGCCCGGGTCTCCGCCGGGTGGATGCCCTTCGCAGGCGGCTTGTACGACTCGCAAACGGACAGCTTCGTCAACCTCAACGGCTGGGTTCACGTCGTCGCCCGCTGGAAGTCAGTTTCCTCAGGCGGGGCGCAGGTTGACATTCAGTTCAACCTCCCGGCTTCCAGCGTGACCGCGATGTCGGATATCGGCGTTCCCTACACCGCCTCCGGCGCGGGTTTGAGCAGTTTCTCCTTTCCCAACGACCCTATTTTTCCCAACGACCCTATCCGCGTGAGCGTGCCGTCTTTTCTGTTGGTGGCGGTAGGTAGCGACCGGCCCTTGCCGCCCAATCCGGTTCTCCCGCCGAACCCGATTCTCCCGCCCAATCCTATAAAACCATTCGCGTTCGGGTTGCAATTCGATCTGGTGTTCTCCGCGGCTGGCGTGCTCGATTTCGATGCCAGCGTTGTGTATGTCGTTCGCATCGGTGGCGAAGGTTGAGTCCATACCGTGAACAAGGTGACAGTCATGGCGCCGGGCGCCATGACTGTCACCTTGCAAAAGGAATATCATGATGAGCGGTCAACAAGAGTCCTCTTCCAAAGGCTGGATCATAGTCATCACCTCAATCATCGGTGTAGTAGGAACGATCATGGTGGCTTATTTCGCTTTTCGTGGAGCGATATTTCCTGCACAGTTGGAAATAGAAGCGAGCCAAACCGCTCAAAGCATCCTTTATACTCAAGCGGCTGAAAATATTTGGATCACTCAAACAGCCCATAGCATCGAGGTTTCACTCTCTTCCGTTCCACCAAGCCGGGTACCGTCTCCAACAGAGGCTCCGCTTGCTTTCTCTCCAACGACACTCCCAACTCAGTCACCACCCACTGTTATTCCGCCAACACTAGAGCCGCCTGTGGGGTCAGAGGCATGGCGTCAACAGCTGGAGCCTCTCGGGGATGGAACTATTTCCAGTGTATTGATTGTTGGGAAGTTTCGGAGACCCGGCGACTTGGTCGGGATGTCACTTGACGATCAAAGAAATATCCTTATTACTGAACTAGCCGGTAGAACCAATCAATCGGGGGGATACTACCAGTCCCTTGATAATGATACGTTGGCAGGAGTAGGGGCGCTTCTTGTTTACTTTCGTGCAGCCAAAATCCGTACCGATCAGGATATCAATACGATAACTGACGACGATATGCGCAACATTTTTATTGTTGAACTCTACTCGCGAACCTTTCGCACAGACCTCCAGGGCCTGAGCAACATTCAATTAGTCCGTCTGGCACTATCACTTCAATGGTAGCGATATCACCTATTTGACGGACATATGCGTTAACCAAAATCGCTTCCTCTGCGCGATACACCAGCCTTAATGGAATATCTCTACGTTCAACTTACTACAAACACATTCTCGAAAAAAAAACGGAGTTGCGCTTTGGCAACTCCGACATTTTATAAGTTCAGCCTTTACACCGCGATGTATTCCCTCAAATTATGTTCCACCGCATAGGCCGCGGCTTCGGCGCGGTTATTCACGTTCAACTTCGAGAGAATGCTCGACACGTAATTGCGCACCGTGCCCTCGCCCAAAAACAACAGCTTGGCGATCTCGCGGTTCGTCCGTCCTTCTGAAACCAGCAACAGCACGTGCTTTTCCTGCTGGCTCAAATGCGAAAAAGCCGACGCTTCCTCGTTCTTCACCGCGCGCCGCACTTCCTGAAAGACGCGTTGCGTCACGGCTGGGTCGAGCAGCGCCTCGCCGCGTCCCACCGCTTCGAGCGCCCTCACCAGGTCGTCGCTGCCGATCTGTTTCAGCACATAGCCCGCCGCGCCCGCACGGATCGCCGAGAACAACATCTCATCCTCGGCATAGGAGGTCAGCATGATCACCTTGGTCTTGGGGTGCTTGGTCACGATCTGTTCGCAGGCTTCGATCCCCGAAGTGCCCGGCAGGCGGATGTCCATCACCACCACGTCGGGTTTGAGCAGGTCCGTTTTTTGGATGGCTTCACGCGCCGAACTCGCCTCGCCCACCACGTCGAACTGCGGATGCCTCTCCAGCAAGGACCGCAACCCCACGCGCACCACCTCGTGGTCGTCCACCAGCATCACTCGTTGTTTGGAAATTCCTTTAGGCATGGCTGAATTTTACCCTAAGATGACCGACCGCTTCACCCCAACGGGAAAATTGATCCCAATCCCGATAGGTTTCCTCCCCTTTTGATTAAACGCACAGGGGCGACCCGGCGGGTCGCCCCTGTGTGAAATTGTTACTTCGCCTTGACGGTGATCGTCTTCGGCTTCACTTCCTCCGCCTTGGGGAGGGTGACGGTGAGGATCCCGTTCTCGAACTCAGCCTTCGCCTTGTCCGCTACCACGGCGGTCGGCATGGCGACGGAGCGCTCGAACGAGCCCCAGCGCTGTTCGCGGATGTGCCAGGCTTTATCCTTCTTCTCCTCTTCGCGCTTTATTTCGCCGCGCAGGGTGAGGATGTCGCCGGTAACATTGATCTGCACATCGTCCGCCTTGAAGCCGGGGATGGATGCCTTCACGACGACCTCGTCGTCGGTCTGGTACATATCGACCGCAGGCCCAGACCAGCCGTCCCGCAGGGAGAGCGGGCGCGTGAACGCGTCGTCGAACAGGTGATCCATCGCCTCGCGCAGGGTCATGAATTCGCGGGCGGGTTCCCAACGGATTAAATTGGACATAGCAACCTCCATTTCGTTTTGGTTGGATTTTATGCGCCTACTATAAAAAGCCTGCGTTAAAACTACGCAGGCTTTTTGTCAAAAAAACGTATGAGATTTTTCGTGCCGCGAAATTAATTTTGCATTACGCTTTCTGCCGTTTGTAATCCACAAAACGATAGCCCACGCCGCGCTCGGTGAGGATGTACTTGGGGTTGGCAGGGTCCTTCTCCAGTTTCTGCCGCAGATAATTGATGTACAGGCGAACGTAATGCGGTTCGTCGCGGTATTCGTACCCCCAGACCTTCACGAGGATCTGATCGTGCGTCACCACCCAGCCGGCGTTCTGCACAAGATGATACAACAGCCGGTATTCGGTGGGACGCAGTTTGACGAGCTTGCCCTCGAGCCACACTTCACGGCGGTCGAAGTCGATCTTGAGCCGGTCATCCACTTCGATGATATCGTGCATCGAGCCGCTGGCGCCCTCGGTGCGGCGGATGACGGCTTTGACACGGCTGACCATTTCACGCGGGCTGAACGGCTTGGTGATGTAATCGTCCGCGCCCAGTTCCAAGCCGCGCACACGGTCATCCTCTTCACCCTTGGCGGTGATCATGATGACCGGCACGGTACTGCCCTCACGGATGGTTTCGAGCACTTCGAAGCCATCGATATCGGGCATCATGACGTCGAGCAGGATCAGGTCGGGGGTTGTATCGCGCAGTTTCTGGATGGCTTGTTTGCCGTTGAAGGCTTCCGCCACTTGAAAGCCATCGTGTTCCAAATTCATCCGAATGAAACGCACCATACGCTCCTCATCGTCCACGACGAGGATGCGGCGGCGGTCGAAATCTTCTGACATGTTATTCCCTGACAAAGCCGATCAGGCTCTCCTCGTCCTGACTGTCGAGGATCTCGATGAGGGCGATCTTGCTCACAGGCCACATCACCTTGGTCACATTCCCTTCAAGGTAATGAATATCCTTGCCGTCGCGCAGGCGCGGGTTCTGGACCGTGATGATCGTATCTGTGGGTTTGGGGAGTTCCTCCATTTCGCAAATAACGGAGGCTTCACCGATAATATGCAGGATGATCGTGTATGCCATGGTGTCTGCCTTTGTCAGGACGCGATCAAATATCCCGCAGGAGGATCTGTAACTTGAGCTTGCCGAGGGCAACGATATCACCGTGACTCAACGTTTCCTCCAAATGAGGGTTGAGGCGCCGCCCGTTGAGGTAGGTGCCGTTGGAGGAGCCGAGATCCATCACCACCACGCGGCTGGCATCGCGCTTGACCACCGCATGGAGACGGGAAACGCCGGAGGCATACGCCTGATAGGGCGTGAGATCGATATCGGGCATGATGGGTTGTCCTTCACTGAGACGACCCAGCGTAAACTCATTGCGTGAGGCGAGCGGCAGGATCTTGCCGCTGTCCATCAAATGCAGGGAGAGCCAGCTGTTGGCAGGGACGGAATCCGCTTCGGGGCGCGGCGCTTTCTTTCTCAGTTCCTCTTCGATCTCTTGATCGGTAATTGCCTTGGTAACCAGCGTTTCCACGCCATCGATCTGCGCACCGCACTCCACGCAATACACAGCCCCTTCCACGTTTTCATGCTGGCAATTTGGACAAATAATCATTGCACCAACTCCTTTTTCGGCGACGCCAGGAACAATGAGCGCGTGCCATATTTCATCTTTTTGCTGCCCTCTGCAGACAGGGAATGTTGTTTCTTGAGAGTATCCACCTCGAGCGCGATGGTGTGCGCCAGGCTGCGTTCACCCTGCGACATCAAATTGTCGGCAAGCGCCTGAAGTTGCCGCGTGGCGGTATCGAAGTTGCCTCGTTCGATCTCTTTGCGCGCCCGCTCCTGCATTCGATACAACGTAAGGCGCGAAAGCGCCTTGTGGATCGCCAAAGGCGGAGAGCCGGTTGGCGGCATTTCTAAAACCGGACACGACAGGCGCACTCGTAACGGTGGAACGGGTAGAGGTTGTGCGCCCATCGAGACTTTCAAGGTGCCATCCATGTAGGTTAATGTATCTGATTTTACCGCTTTTGGCTGGATTATGTATTCAAAAATAACGCTTGTGGAAGTGTCTTGCAATATTGCCCCAAGGTGATACTTGCCAGCCACAGCCGGAATTGGCGCCGGGTCGGGCTGGAGGCGAAACACATAACTGACCTCGATCCCATCCAACGGGCGGACTTCCAGGGTGACTTCCTCAGCGAACGTCTGGGTGAGTGCGTTGAATTTTTCGAGCAAGATGCGCTTGATATCCTGGGGTTCAGCGATGTGTGCGCAACTTCCTCCGGTACGCGTGGAGAGCGCATCGAGAAAGATATCGTTCCATTCGCTGCCGATGCCCATGCCGCTGACCCCTATTCCTTTTTCCTCAAGTTGGGTTGCGAGCGCGAGGCATTGCTGTTCGTCCCCATACGTATGCCCATCGGTAAGCAGGATGATGTGGTTGACGCGCTTGGAATCGACACTGCGCATCACTTCGCGTACGCCTGCTTCAAGACCCTGAAAGATCTCGGTCGCCCCGGAAGGCTGGATGGCATGGATACGCGGCTCCAACTTTGAACGCTCCTGGTGATACGCGGCTGGAATGATCACCTCCGCGCGATCGCTGAAGGTAACAACACTCAAGATATCCTGAGGTCGCAGGTTGCGCAATACTTCAATGGCTGTGGCTTTGACCACCTCCATCTTCGGACCCAACATGGATGTGGAGCGATCGATCACCAGTGAAACATTAAGTGGCGGCGATGAGGTTTTGTGCGCGTCCTCCGGTGGTGCGAGATCGAGAATCACATACTGCATCTGCGGCTCGCCGATATTCATCAAACTCGTACGGCTTTGTATGATGTGGTGACGGTACGGCAGCCGCACGACTTCCGCCTCGGGAGGCAGGGTCGCGTCATATTGCCGGCGTCGTTCCGGGTTTGAAAGTGTTTCGTATGCCAGTTGGGCGCCGAGGAATAGTTCAGTTTCCCCCGCGGCTGTGTTCTTATCCGGGTGCAACTTCTGCGCGGCTTCAAGATAGGCGCGCTTGATCTCCTCCGGCGAGGCATCCCGCATAACGCCTAGAACCGCGTAATAATCCCGCTGGGTTGCTGACATGTTCACCCGATCAATTGGGCTAGGATCACACTGATGTTATCAGGACCTCCGGCAATGTTTGCCGCCGACACAAGATTCTGACAGGCTCGTTGGAGGTTAGGGGCTTCGACGATCGATCGGACGATATCCTGCTCGGCAACAACGCCCCACAGACCGTCACTGCAGATCATAAGGAAACCAGGCTGAGGGAACGCGACCGTGAAAATATCCGGGTCGAGCAATTCTCCCTGCCCAAGCGCGCGATAGAGCACATTCCGATGCGGATAGTTCACTGCTTCTTCCGGAGTGATGTGACCCAATTCTTCTAGGCGCTTTACGAGTGAATGATCGCGCGTGATGGGCTCGATCCGACTGTCTGGATAGACAAAATAGGCGCGGCTATCCCCCACGTGAGCCACGGTGACCTGCTGCCCGATGACGAGCGCAGCGGTCAGTGTCGTGCCACTGCCCGGCGCCTCCCGCTGAATATTGCGTTGCGCGTCGCGCACCGCCTCCAACATGATCTCTTGAAACGACTCGTCCATCGTGTCGGTCTTCACCTGGAACAGGTATGGAAGGAATTTTTTCAATATGAATCCGGCTACGGCTCGAATGGCTGCATTGCTGGCGACCTCACCAAATTGATGTCCTCCCATGCCATCCGCAACGATATACAGGCCAAAAGGCAGGTTGCCTGAGTTTCCCGCCATGGTGGTGGTCAGGGCAAGGATGCTATCCTCATTCAGGTCGCGTTGCTTTCCCACCGACTGGCCGCAGCTTGCAATCAGTTGCTGCATATCGAAGCGCGGGTTCTGGTTGTTGACGATCGCTTGTATTTGCTCCTCCGTGAGGGGAGCAGTGTTCGCCACATCCTGAGCTGGTGCGGAGGGTTGTTCTTGCTTACGGAACAGCCATTCGAAGATTTTAGCCACAGAGACTCCTTATTACGCGAGCGCTTTTAAGCGAGCAGCGCGTACACCTGATGATCAGTGGAACCGAAATATACGATATCGTCATACACCAGAGGTGTGCCAGTGATGGCTGCCTCCGCGCCAAACTTCCAACGCAGCCGGCCCGTGCGATATTCAAGACAATATAAATTGCCATCCACAGAACCGCAATAGAGCGAATCCTTGTAAGCCACCGGGGAACCATTCACCTGATGTTCCGTGCGATAGCGCCACACTTCCTTTGAGTTTCTCGCATCCACCGCATAAATGAATCCATCGGCCGCACCCACGATGACCAGATCGTCAATGATGCATGGCGTGCTTATGGACGGCTTGCCGAGCCGAAAACGCCACAACGCCCATCCATTGCGCGGGTCAAGCGCGTAGAGCGTGCTGTCCATCGAAGAGAAAAATATCGCGTTGTTTGTACCGACCGTGGAGGCTGTGATCCCGCGCTTGGCATGAAATCTCCACTTCAGTTCGCCGCGAAAATCCACCGCGTAATAATCGCCGCTTTCGCATCCGGCATACACAAGTTCGTTGAACACGTACGGCGTCGATCGGACTGCATCTGCCATCTCAAATTTCCATGCCAGCCTGCCGGTGTTCAAATTGACCGCGTGAAGATGGGCATCGTCCGAACCGATAAACACGTGCCCTTCGGCAATGCGGGGAGAGGAGCGGATCGGAGCTTCGGTGTAATGCGTCCACACCACCTTCCCCGAACGCGCGCTGACAACGTGAAGCCGTTTATCCTCCGAGCCAAAATAGACATTGCCATCGAACAGCGCCGGACGCGAAACAATCCCGCCATCCGTCGGATACTTCCATTGGAACTTTCCGTCCGCGGCGTTCAACGCGTAGAGGTTGTTGTCATACGAACCGACGAATAAAATGCCTTGAAAGATGGTCGGCGTGCCGCGAATTTCGTCCTCAGATTTGAAACTCCATAGCGGTTTGATGCCCCCCGCCGCCGTGATCGGGCTGGTTGGCACTTTCATACGCACCAATGCGCCTGTTTTCTTCGCCACACCCATTAACGCCTGCTTCATATCAGCCGCCGTGCGAAAACGATCATCGGGGTTATATTCCAGGGCTCTGTTCACCACGGTTTCCAATTCGGCGGAGACCGCAGTGTTGATCCGGCGCAGCGGACGTTCGGCAAACGAGAAAGGCGGTTCGATGCGCGGATCACGACGGGTCAACGCGTGATGGATGGTTGCTCCCATGGCGTAAATATCCGCAGACGGGGTGGCTTCTCCACGATATTGCTCGGGAGGCGAGTATCCCTCCGTACCGATCATCGTCCCCTTGATCCCGGATTGAAACGTTTTCGCGATCCCAAAATCGACGAGGATCACATCGCCATTCTGGTTGATCATTACGTTCGATGGTTTCATGTCGCGGAAAATGATCGGGTCCGGTTTATGCTTGTGTAAATAATCCAGCACATCGCACAACTCGATCGCCCAACCCAACACCTGATCCTCGGTCAGGAACCCGTTCGTCTCATTGATGATCGCCTCCATATCCTTGCCGAGAATAAAATCAAGGACCAGATATGAGCGGCTATCCAAGGAGAAATAATCGTTGATGCGGGGGATGGATGGGTGATTCAGCGTGGCAAGCAAATTGGCTTCGCGTTCGAAGTTCTGCACGATGGTCTGCCGCACGAGGGGGTCGGGCGCCGAGTTGATCATCTCTTTCACTGCCACCAGTTTGGTCACACTGGGGAAGTGCATATCGCGCGCGCGATACACCGAACCCATGCCGCCGACGCCGATCACCTCTTGAATCGCATAGCGATTGGCAAGCGTAACGCCTGCCTGCAGTTGACGCGTGGTGGACGTACCTTTGTCATCACCCCGATCATCCAACTCAGGGAATATTCGTGTTTCCAGTGAGAATCTCCTAGGTTCGCAGATTATAGTTTGCAGTGCCTTGTTTGACAACTACCCAATCCTAGATACTTACAATTTCGTGGGCTGGTTTGGGCAGTTTCAGTGCTTGCCTTGCCGATGCATCTATTTTGCGGCACAATACGCCTGTGAAGATCCTTGCCGTCAGCGACGAAGTGGTCGAACGTCTCTACAGCCTGTGCGCCAGCGGGCATTTCAGCAACATCGAGACCATCCTCAGCTGCGGCGACCTGCCTTACCCGTACCTTGAGAATCTTGTGACTCTATTGAACATCCCCCTATTTTATGTGCCCGGCAACCATGACCCGGACTACCGTCCCGAAGACCGCCACACGCATGCCGAAGGTGGCTCGAACCTTGATCTGAAACTGGTGCGCCATCGGAAGTTCTTGATCGGCGGCTTCGGTGGATGCATCCGTTACCGGCCCGATGGAGCAAACCAGTACACGCAGAACGAGGCGTATTTGCGGGCTTTTCGCCTGCTCCCTCGACTCACCTTGAACCGAATGAATTACGGCCGCGCGCTGGATGTGCTCATCACACACTCTCCGCCGTTCGGGATCCACGATGAGGATACCCCGTCACACCAGGGACTGAAAGCCATCAACTGGCTCCTGCGGGTGGCCAAACCGCGCTATCATTTTCACGGACACACTCACTTTCAACGAAGAAATCTATCGCCCTCCGAAACAATGTTGGGCGGCACTCGCATCATCAATGTGTTTCCCTACCAGATCATAGAAGTACGCCACTAACCATGACCGACACGATCCGCGAACAAGCACGAACAGATTTTCAACGGGCACGTTTCAAAGCCTTCTTTAACCGCGTCTGGGCCAGCATTTCCGGACAACGCGCCAACCTGCTCTCCTACGATGAGATCAAAGAGAAATTGCACATCGGCGGTCCCATCTATCGCGGCGTGCAAACCGTCCGCGTGGACCAGATCGCCGGAAGCCTCAATCGCTATCACGAATTCGATCAGGTCTTCCTTCCGCTCAACGACGAGCTTGCCAATCGCTGGCAAAGCGTCAACCGCGCCTTCTATCAAGACATCAGCCTGCCGCCGGTGGTCCTCTACAAAGTGGGTGAAGTCTACTTTGTGGTGGACGGGCATCATCGCGTTTCTGTGGCGCGCGAGCAGGGACAGATCTACATCGAAGCCGAGGTGCGCGAATGTTCGACCCGCGTCAACATCACGCCCGATATCAGAACCGAGGATCTCGAAATTCTCGAGGATAAGGTTCGGTTCCTCGAACGAACCTCCCTCGACTCGCTAAAACCCGACGCGTATATCAAACTCACCATCCCCGACGGCTTCGAACGCATGCTGGAACATATCGCGGTGCATCGCTACTTCATGGGGCTCGATCACAAGCGCGACATTTCAGAAGAGGAAGCGATCGCGGATTGGTACGACAACGTGTACATGCCGGTCATTGAAGTGATTCGTGAAACCGGCATCTTGCGCGAATTCCCCGAAAAGACCGAGGGCGATCTGTACCTCTGGGTGCTCGATCATCAGCACTACCTCGCCGAGGAGGAAGGCATGCCCTTGCAGCCTCCAGAAGAAGCCGCGCGCCTTTTCTTCGGCGATGAAAACAGGAAGACAACACGCGCCAAAAAAAAGAAACCAAAAACGGAGAAGAAGAAAAAATGACATCCCCACACCCACTCGCTGGAGTGTACGCCGCGGCTGTGACTCCGCTCCGCCTGACGGACGATCACGCCTCAGAACTCGACCTTGAGTCTGTTCCTGTTTTGATGCGTTTTCTCGCCTCGCGCGGCTGTCACGGCGCAGTGCTCTTCGGCACCACCGGCGAAGGTCCGTCCTTCTCACCCGCCGAACGCGAAGCGGTGATGCGAGAAGTGAAAAAGAATCAACAAAGCGGTTTCCGTTTAATTGCCGGCACCGGCACACCGAGCCTTTCAGAAACCATCGAGCTGACCAAACTCGCGTTTGATTTGGGGTACGACGCGGCGCTGGTCGTGCCGCCGTATTACTTCCGCAAGGCGACCGACGACGGGCTGTTCAACTGGTTCAGCGAGGTGATTCGCAGATCCGTCCCTGCGGATAAATATGTAATTGGGTATCACTTCCCCACGGTGGCAGGAATCGGCTTTTCTGTCGAATTGCTGATGCGCCTGAAAGATGCCTTCCCGGTCCAGTTTGCCGGTATCAAAGATTCATCGCACGATGCCGATCTGGCACGAGCTCTCGGCGAAACGTTTGGCAATGATCTCGTTGCGTTGACGGGAACCGATTCCTATCTCAAACTCGCCATGGAAAATAAAGCCGCGGGTTGCATTACTGCCCCCGCGAATTTGATCTCGCCGGATCTGCGCACCGTGTGGGATTTGATGAACGAGGGAAAAGATTCAACCAGCGCGCAACAGCGCGTGACCGAGAAACGACACGTTCTCGAAAAATATCCCCCCTTCCCACCGACGTTGAAAGCATTACTTCACCGCATGTATGACCTGCCCCGCTGGGCTGTGAAACCGCCTTTGGAATCTGTTTCCATGGAACTGGAAGAGAAAGTCTTGCAGGAATTTACGGCCTTGGGAGTCTGACAGGCAGTTACGATCCACCCGCGAATTAAGCTTCTTCAACAACGCCCAGAAAAGCTTCCACCACTCGCGGGTCGAAATGCACACCGGAAAGTGATTTGATGTAACCGAGCGCCTGCTCTCGCGTCCAGGCTGGGCGATACGGACGGTCGGAGCACAGTGCATCCCACACGTCTGCCACGGCAAAAATACGCGCTGCGAGGGGAATGGCTTCCGCTTTGAGCCCACGCGGGTAGCCGGAACCATCCCAGCGTTCATGATGACAATAGGGAATATCCAATGCAGGGCGAAGATGCGCGATCTGTGAAAGCAGGTTGTATGCATAGACCGGATGCTGGCGCATGATCTCCCATTCTTCACCCGTCAACACATCGGGTTTGAGCAGGATGCGATCCGGAATACCCATTTTGCCGATATCGTGCAGCAATGCCCCGCGCCGGATGTGGACCCGTTCTTTTTCGCCCACGCCCATGGCACTTGCCAGCCTCAACGTAAGGTCGGTGACGCGCCGCGTATGACCCTCGGTTTCCTTGTCGCGCAGATCAAGCGCGGCTGACCAGCCTTCGAGGGTGGTCTCGTATGCCAGGCTGAGTTCGATGTTCGTGCGCTGCAGGCTTTCGAAGAGTGAGGCATTGTCCACGGCGAGCGCCGCCTGCCCGGCGAGAGATTCGAGAAAATCCACCCACTCCGAATCCGCATTCAAGGTTGAGCGATGGAATACCTCCAACACGCCTTTGACCTCACCCTTCGCGATGAGAGGTATGCAATGACACGCCATGAAGCCTTCGAGGGTGAACAGGGGATGTTGTTCATACGCGCTCAAGTCTTCGACACTGACCATTTCGCGTTGTAATACGGCGCGCCCGGCGAAGCCTTCGCCCACGCGCAGGGTCGTCTGTTCGACGCCGCGCGTACGGAAGCCCAGACCTTCGGAGAATTCCAAGACATGCATGGAAGAGTTGAGCAGGAGGATATCCGCCGCGTCCACGCCGAGCTGGCTGACAGCCTGTTGCAGGATGGTCCGCATGGTGAGATGCAGGTCGGTTCCGCTTGCGATGAACATATCGATCGTGCGCAGGGCTTTGAGCCGCTCGATCTGAAGTCTGATTCTCTCCTCCGCCTGTTTTCGATCGCTGATATCCACCATCAGGCCCTGCCAGAGGAGCGCGCGACCCTCCGAATCATTGAGCAGAGTTGCCTGATCGCGGACCCAAACAATACGGCCGTCGCGCGCGATCATGCGATATTCATCATCAAAGCTATGGCGCTCACCGCGCAGCGTTTCGACTTCAGCCAGCACACGGGCGCGGTCGTCCGGGTGCAGTGCCTTTTGCCAGAACAGCGGGTCTTTCAGCCACTCGTCCTGCGAGTAGCCGAGGAAATCCTTGATCTGCGGGCTTACGTATACCGTGGCATCCACATCATCGGCAGGATTCACATACACAACGATCGGAAGTTGTTCAATTAGCGAGCGGTATCTCTCTTCGGCGACGCGCAAGCTTTCTGCCGATCGTTTGCGTTCAATCGACAGCGCGACCTGCGTGGAGACAAAACTCAGAATGTCGAGGTCGCGCTGGGTGTAACGAATCCCTTCCGTGTAGGTCTGCACCGCCATGACACCTATGGTCTCATTATTGATCTTCAGGGGCACTCCCAACCAGTCGATGGATTTCGTTCCAACGGGCGTCAATTCCCCTAGCTCTTCGAGTTTGCGCATGGTGTCGGACTTTCCCAAGAGAGGCACCCCTTGGCGAAGCACGTAGGTAGTGGGACCGCGCCCCAGAGGGGCGGTATTCGGCGTGCTATCGTTTTCATCCACGTAGTATGGGAAGCGAAGCAGGTCTGTCTCTTTATCGTACAGGGCAATAAAGAAATTGTCTGCAAACATCACACTGCGCAAGGATTCGTGAATCGCCCTGTAAAACTCATCCATGCCGCCGCTCTGGCTCGCAGCATCGCTGATGCGATAGATCGCATCTTGCAGTGCCTCGGCCTGCACCCGCTGGGTGATATCCACTTTGATCCCCTGTATGAACCGTTTATGTGTGGCACGGTCTTCGAAAACCACGGCTTCATCGTGGAACCACACGATACGCCCGTCGCGCGCCACGCTTCGATAATCGGTGGCAAGAGGTTCGCCGGTCTCATAAAACCGCTGCGCTTCGGCGAGCACACGTTCGCGGTCATCCGGGTGAATCGATTTTCTCCATGCCTCCGGGTCGGCAAGGTGTTCTTCCGCGGTGTATCCCAGCAGGGTTTCAATCTGGGGACTCACGTACAACAACGTTTTCGCTTCGTCCAACAGGGCGGTATAGGTAACCGCTGAAATATGCTCAACCACGGTACGATATTTCGCTTCCGCCTCGCGCATCGCCTCCTCAGCGATCTTTCGTTCCTCCAGTTCCTGCTGGCTCATTGTGTACAAACGCGCGTTCTCTATGGCGATGGCGGCAAGTTCGGCAAAACGGGTCAGCAATTCCAGGTCTTCCTGATCGAACCTTCGGTCCGGGGTCACATCACCGATCCCAAGCACGCCCATGATCTTCGATCTAGCCATCAACGGCACAGCCGCAGAGGCATGGAATTTCAGGTCATCGCGGAAGATCTTCAATCTCCCGGGCCACGAATCGTAATCATCCACGCTCACAGGCTTTCCCGATTCCCAGGCGATTCCAGCCAGCCCCTCCCCGGTTTTCAAGCGTGTGCCAATATACCGATTGGAAGGTCCTATACCCATGCTGAGAACCATTTCACTTTCATCCGGCTTGACCAGATAGATATAACCATCTGTGCTCTCGAACAACTCCGTGGCTTGCCTGAGTATTTCCTGAAGGACTTCCGAGAGTTCCGTTTGTTTTATCAGCGGCAGGGTGGCTTCCTGCAATGCCGAAAGAATACGGTTGCTCCGTTGGACATCTTCATATAAACGCTTTCGCTCGATCGCCTTTGCCACCTGGCCTGAAACGAATTCCAACATGCGAAGTTCCCGTTCGGAATAGACATTCGGATTGTGGTAATCCTGAAGTGCGATCACGCCGATCGTCCTATCGTCCACGATCAGCGGCGCGCCGATCCAGATCGGTGACGGCGGACCGATGAGTTCGACCTCGCCCGTGCGCGCCAGTTCCTCGAAATTGGCGGCATCGCTCAACAGGGGTCTCCCGGTGCGCAGGATGTACTCCGTCATTCCGCGCCCAGGCTGGGTTGCCGGTATCGAACTCGACCCATCCACCTCATCCACATAATACGGAAAGTTCAACAGGTTGCTCGATTCATCATACAAGGCGATATAAAAATTCTGAGCGGGCATCACCTCCCCGATGATCGAATGCACTGACCGGTACAATTCATCCATGCTGGCCGCTTTGTTCGCCGCTTCGCTGATCTGATATGCCGCCGCCTGCAGCGCCTCCGCCCGCCTTCGATCGGCGATGTCGCGGACGATCGCTAGAACGACCGTGCGACCTCCGTACTCCACCATCCGCGCGCTGACCTCCACAGGGAATCTCGTGCCATCCTTTCGCCTGTAATCGGTCTCGAAGATCAACCCGCCCTGATCGCGAACCAGGCTCAGGCGCTGATGCCAGGCATCCAAATTGGAAATATGCTCGGCGACATCGCTAACATTCTTCTGGCTCAACTCCTCACGGCTAAAACCGAGTCGATCCAGGGCTGTCTGGTTGAAGTCTATATACCCACCCGTCTCTGGGTCGATCAAAAAGATGGAATCGTTCGATTGATCCATCAGATTCCTGAACTGACGGAGCACTTGTTCCGACCGTTTTCGTTCGGTGATATCGTACAGGCAACTCAGAACACAGGGCTGCCCTTCGAGCATGATTACCTCGGAAGAAAGCGAAACCCAGACCGCAGTTCCATCCGACCTGAACAATTGAAGCTCACAATCGCGCAGCGAACCCGTCCTGGTCAATTCATTGAGCATGGTCTCATGATCCGCCGGGTTGCCAAACAAATGCGCCGTATTTTTACCGATCAGTTCCGAAAGTGGAATTCCCAGAAACTCCGCAAGCGACGAGTTGGCATACAAAATGATGTCATCCGCCTGGGAATTAAGTAACAGCGGGATGGGGGACGCCTCCAGCACAGTGAGCAAGCGCGCTTCGCTTTCGCGCAATGCCTTTTCCACCTGCTTGAATTCGGTGATATCCACAGCCACACCTAACACACCCGTCGTATCGGTGCCGGAAAATATAAAGGGTATTTTTGTAGTGGCGAGGGTGAGTTGTGCCCCCCCTTGGTTGCTAAAAGTTTCTTCCGGTATATGTTTGGGATTGCCAGAGCGGATCACCTCCAGATCGTCTACGCGGAAACGCGCGGCGGTCTCCGGTGAGATACGAAAATCAAGATCGGTCTTCCCGATCAAGCCCTCCACTGTGGTTTGAAAAAGATCGGCAACCGCCTTGTTCGCAAGAATGTATTTGCCTTCCGCGTCTTTCGCAAATATATAATGAGGGTCGAGATCAATGATCTGACGCAACGCCTGTTCGTTGAGATTGAGCTGGTTCTCCGCCTGTTCTTGCGATGACTTCCGGGGTCTTTTTGCGCGATTCGACGAGCGACGCGATTCGATCGGCTCGCTGCGACTCGCCGGCTTTCGCCGCGCCTTCGATTTCCTTTCCTTTTTCATCACTCGAAGTTTCCAAAAATCAGGAAGTTTCGCCCCACTTTACCCCATTCCCCGCTCGTTTCACCCGACTATTATAATATTG
>CAZFDL010000041.1:0-17871 GCA_964517905.1 uncultured Anaerolinea sp.
GTAGTACAGATTGGATTGAACATAGGGGCGATAAAAACTACGGACAATTTTGTTCTTATCAAACCGAATATCAATTCCGCGCTCTAGGTAACTTTCTAAATCAGGACTCCATTTAATTTCGAGTTTCTTTGGATTCTCTTTGTTTACAAGCGTCTCGTGATATGCGTCAATAAAGAATTTCATCTTGCTCGAAAGATTTGATGCGGAATAATCGTACACCCATTCATCTCTTTGGCTTTTCAAACCATTGGAATACAAATCAAATATTGCTCTCGGTTCGCCGACCATTGGCATCAAATCATCCCAATCGTTGTCGGTGATGTCGAGCCAGTTATTCTTTGCATCAGGACTCAGGCGAGATAATTTCAAATCGGCTAAACGGCTTTCACGCAAATAAGCACGCTTTTCCTGTGAAGAAGCATAATCTTCTATCTCGGTGTAGTGAATGCGAAAGCCCTTTTGTCCCTCTTTGCGAACAAAAAAGTAAATAGCAACGCCAACTTTAATTTGGTCATCAAAAACATTACCACCCTCACGCTGGCGTTGTTCGCCGCTTTTTCGAGCGTTGCCTTTTAGGTTCACAACATAAAGTTCATTGAACTCTTTGGCAACTACTTTGCGAAAACCGTCATAAGCGCGTGAATCGAGAAAAGAACTATTAGAAACAAAAGCAACAATTCCATTTTTACTTACGCGGTCGCTCGCCCATCGCAAGAATCGAACATACATATCGTAGATAGCGATTTGATTCTGTGCTGTTCCTTGTTTGATGTAAGTATCTTTGATTCGCTTATCGATTTCGGGGTACGAGCGATTTGCGTTTTGATTATTGAAGTTTTCCTGCCATGCGTTATACGGCGGATTGCCAATCACCAACATAATTGGCTTGCTATTCTGCTTCACAATGCGTTCCGCGTTCGCATCCGTCATCCCAAAAAAATTCAATTGCTTGCCCGTGTGTTCAAAGCCCATATTATCGAGCGTATCCACAAAGCAGATATTCTCAAACTCATTGAACTTGCCCGTCTTCTGCTTATACGTATATTCGATGTTCAAATTGGCGATGTAATACGGCAAAATCGACACTTCATTGCAGTGCAGTTCATGGTCGTACTTGTATTCCAACTGCGCGGGCGGCAGGTACTCGATCAACTCGGTGATGAACGTCCCTGTGCCCGTGGCGGGGTCCAAAATCTCCACGCCCTTATCGCCCAGCGTTTTGCCGAAATGCTTGAACGTCAAATGGTCCGCGCTCTCGATCATAAAGCGCACGATCTCATCGGGCGTGTACACGATTCCGAGTCTGTCCGCCGCCTTCGGGTTATACGCCTTATAAAAACTCTCGTACAACGCCTTCAAAAATTTCTGCTTCTCGTGATGGTCGCTGATCTGCGACGCCCGCGCGTTGATCGTCTCGTAATACGGCGCGATCTTCGCATGGATGTTGCGCTTCGTCTCACCCTTATAAAACGTCCCCGCCACTTCCGCCAGTTTGTGCGCGATCACATTCTCGCGATGGAACTCCGCCTCATCGAACACGCGCATAAAAATATCTTCCGTCAGCACATGCTGGATGATCATCTCGCGCACATCCGCCATCTCGATCTTCGGATTGATCGCCTTCTTCGCCAACTCCAAAAATTCGGATAACGCATTCGCGAACTCACTGTTCACTGATAACTGCTCACTGATGACTGTGCGAAGCACCTCCGCCAATCCGCCCACCTCCGCGCTGAATAACTCAATCGCCTTGTGGAATTCGGATACTTCTTTTGGTTCATAACTCACAAACCGTCCAAGAAGATTATCCAGTGCTTTCGCATCGGTGAAAGCAGCGCGCAGGACTTCTTCTCCACTCTGATAAAGGATCGCCAGGTTGGTATCTTCAAACAGGATATTGAAATTAGGATAACCTTTGTTGAACTTGGTTATTATTTCTGCTTCGATGTCATCTTTTTCGTCTTTGCTTTCCCAAAATCCCCAATCCTGCCGCAACGCATCCTTCAACACCCCATCCGGGCGAATGCGTGTGCCTTTCTTCGATTCCATTTCCACTTCGGCGACGAGCACCAGTCCCTTCGCCCGCGCATACCCCTCCAGCAGATCCTGAAATGGCTTGCGAAGCGACGACTCATTGCTCGCCCCGCTATAGCGCTTGACCTTATCAATGTCAGAGTAGTATTTTTGAATAAGTTGGATGGACATGCTGTCACCCGAAAGGATATGCCGATTATAGCAAACAAAAGAGTCGGGCAAGACCATCGCCTGACTCTTTCTGTCTACTTGTTTACCTCTTTCCGTGTTTACCTACCTCACGGTTTCTCCAAACCGTGCGCCTCGAGGAATTTTTCATCCCCCAGAATTTCCTTCGTTACCCCATCTGCCACGATGAGACCTTCGTCCATCACGATCGTGCGCGGGAATAATTCCTGTACCAGTCTCATGTCATGCGTGGAAACCAGCATCGTGATCGGCAGATCGCGCAGCAACTTGATCAACGTCCTCCGTGCGCGAGGGTCGAGTCCCGCCGAAGGTTCATCCAGGATCAAAATACTTGGGTTCATCGAAAGCACAGTGGCGATCGCGATGCGTTTTTTCTCGCCGACACTCAGGTGATGCGATAAACGATCGCGATAGGAGGTCATCCGCACGGCTTCGAGCGCGGCATCCACGCGTTTGAACACTTCCTCTTCAGGCAATCCCATGTGCAACGGACCAAACGCCACATCCTCGAACACGGTCGGCGAGAAGAGTTGGTCATCGGGGTTTTGAAAGACGAGACCCACCATCGCGCGGATGACCGGCAGATTGTCACGCGTGAGGCGCATATTTCCAATTTCGATCTCGCCGCGCCCGGTCAGTATCCCGTTGAGTTGCAGCATCAACGTGGACTTGCCCGCGCCGTTCGGTCCCACCAACGCCGCTTTATCGCCCTCACACAACGTGAAGGATATGCCGCGCAATGCCGTATGACCGTCGGGATACGAATACTGCAGGTCGCGAACCGAAACAATGTCTGTCATCCGATCCTCCCCGCACCCTGTATGAGCAAAATACAGACCAATGCAATCAATCCGATCACCCAATCGCTGGCATGAAAGTGATGCGCGTGAATGGTCATCAACTCGCCTTTATACCCGCGCGAAAGCATCGCGTTGTAGACGCGGTCACTGCGTTCGTAACTTCGCAAGAACAATTGACCCGCCATGTGACCGGCGACTCGTGCGCGCCACGCCACGCTTCGCCCTCCGCTTTTGCCTGCCACGCCAGCGGCGGAACGCGCCTCCCGCGCCCGCAGCAGCCGCATCACTTCATCAGTTAGCACGAAAAGATACCGATAGAGGAAGGAAATGATGACCGTCAGAATGGTTGGCACGCGCAAGTGGTTGAGCGCGTGAACGATCTTCGGGAATTCGGTCACCGCAACAAGCAGGATCGCCATCTGCACCGAGAGCCACGAACGAATGACGATGCTCACGAAACGCAACAAGCCCGCGTCGGTGACGGTGAAATCCCACATCAGGAATTGAAACGTTGTCACCGGCTTGCCTGGTATGGAAAATAAAACGGTGATCGCGGCGAGCGTGAAAGGCAAAGCGATGAAAGAGCGCCGAAATGTGAATCCATAACCAAGTCCTGAAAATGCGCTTCCGCTCAGAACGAACAACCACGCCAGCAGGTACGCGACCCACGCGCCGTCAGGGAGCAAGGCGTTCGAGAGAATGAAGGCAATCGTCACCACGACCTTGATGCGCGGATCGAGGTCGTGAATGAAACTATGTCCGTGGTGATAACGGTCGAATGCGTCGGAGTGCATAACGATTTACGAATGTGGTTTCTTTTGGAGTGATCTGCCTGCGAGGATCGAAAGCCCCAGCACCACCAGCGCGCCGATAACACCGGCAACGATCGTCGAACCAGGCGTCTCACCGAGGAAAGGAATCGTGTAATCAGGGATGATCTCGTACGGCGATGCTTGCGCAAGATCGAGAAAGCCGGTATCCTCCGCCACACGTTCGAGTCCATCAGGGGATGCAGAGGCAAGCGGCGAAAGCAAAACAACGGCGAGCGAAATCACAACGCCAGCCACCACCCAGCCGCGTCCGCCCTGTGCAGAAGGCGATGTTTCATCCAGCAGATCGGGTCGTGTCTGAAAGATGAACGCCAGCGCCGCGACTGTGATCAAAGCCTCACCAACACCGATCAGCGCGTGCACACCGAGCATGGCAATGACTCCCGTTTGCAGGTTGCTCGTGCCGCTCAACCATAACTGAAGCGCTGTCGCGAGTGCGCCCGCCATCACGGAGAGCCAGGCCGCAAAACCAGCAACAGCCAGCTTTGTCCTGCGGCTCGATTTGGAAACGCCGCGATATAACCCATAGCCGATCAGCGCGGTGATCAAGCCCATGTTCAAAATGTTCGCACCCATTACGAGCAGACCACCATCCTGAAAAAGCAACGCCTGCACAGCAATGACTGCGGTCATCACGAGCATGCCTGCCCACGGACCAAGCACGATCGCCGCCAGTGCTCCGCCAAGCAGGTGACCAGACGTGCCCCCCGCCACCGGAAAGTTAATCATTTGCGCGGCAAAAATGAAGGCTGCCATGATGCCCATCAACGGCACTTGTTTTTCGCCGAGCGCTTTATTCGTACGCGAAACCGCCATTGCCAGCGTCACGGCAGTGAGCGCCCAACAGATCAGCGAAACAACGAGCGAGAGGAAACCATCTGGAATGTGAAGGGGGGCAGGTGAGTAGTGCATGTTAATCTCCTCTTTATTATGATTTCTGACACTTCGGGCAAATCCCAAAGAAAGTTATGTGACTGTCGATCCGTGCGTACCCGCTCTCGGATTCGATCTTGTGATAGAGGCTTTCGAGCAAATGATGTTCCACTTCGATCTCGCTACCACACACCCGGCAAACAATATGATGATGGTGGTCCGCCGCCAGTTCGTAACGAAGATGCCCGTTGCCCGCGTGCGCCGGACGCGCTAATCCGGTCTTCGTGAGAAACTCCAAGGTACGATAAACTGTGGGTTCCGTCAGGCTGGGGAGCTCCTTCTTTGCCTTTTTATACACATCGAGCGGTGAAAGATGCTCATCGGAATGACGAAGCACGTGCAGGATCGCCATCCGTTGCGGAGTGATGCGATAACCCAACGAGCGAAGTTGTGGAGCGAAATCCGTAGCACAGGACATGGCAATTCCTTATTGCAAGTTCTTACAATAAACCCAATTTACAGACACCCAGCACCTTTGAATCTTACGAAGGCTTGACGAATGGCTCTGAGGCGACTAATTTGTCTAGTTGACTTGATTTTCCCCTCCATCTGTGCTATCTATGAGAAAAATATTTGAGGTTGTGGAATGCACCGAGAACGAGTTTCTGAGAACGTATATTGGTTTCAAAGCGAAGTGTACGCCCAAGTGACCGCGGGAGTTGTGGCGGGTCCGCAATGGGCGGTGGCGATCGATACACTGGCATTGCCGGATGAAACGCTGAGCATCCGTGAATTTATCGAACACGAATTGAATGTGCCGGTCCGCTACGTGATCAATACCCATTATCACGCCGACCATTCGTGGGGTAATTGCTTCTTCCCCGGCGCAACGGTCATCGCGCACGCGCGCTGCCGGGCACTGCTCGAGGAACGCGGCATCCCGTCGCTCGAACAGGCAAAGAAACAAAACCCTGCAATGAAACAGGTCAAGATCATCCTGCCGCATATGACGTTCGCCGAAGGCGAAGTCACTTTGCGCGTCGGGAAAAAGAACCTTATCATTTCGACCACCCCCGGCCATAGCGACGATGGGATTGCCGTGCTCGTGGAAGAAGACCGCATCTTATTCGCCGGGGATTCTTTTATGCCTCTCCCCTACATCGTGGACGGCGACCTCGACGATATCGCCGCCTCCATCAAGCGCATCGGGCGCATGGGGTTGGAGAATATCGTCCAGGGGCACGGCGATGTCATTCTGCGCGGCGAGATCGACGCGGCGGTGAGGGAGAACCTCAACTACCTCGCCGCGATTCGAAAATCGGTCAAGTCCGCCGCCAAAAGGAAGAATGCCGAGGAGTTGATCGAACAGATCAAGATCGAAGATTGCGGTAAGAGTCGCGTGTACCTCGGCGGTCTGGCAGAGACGTTGCATCGCCGAAATTTGCAAGCCCTGCTTAACCGAATGAACTAACCTCTTCTCAACGGGTCTGGAGAGCTAACGCTTTTTCGGTTCTCCGATCACACCGGACCTCGATATTTCATCGAGTTCATCCCCGTTGAAGACCTCACGTAGTACGTCAAGTGTGTGCTCGCCCAAACCCGGTGCAGGACGCGCGCCGGCGCTTCCATATGCAAAGGGAGAATTGAGACCGGCAGGGCGACCATTTTCCTCACGCACATATCCGCGCGCCTTCACCTGTGGATGCGCCAACGCCTCCTCAAAGGAGAGCACCGGCTCCACACACCCGTCGCTCCCGGAAAATGCATCCAGCCAATCCGCAAGGGTCCGTGCTTTGAATATCGCCGCCACTTCATCTTTAAGCGCCCGGTCGAATTGACGCGGCAGGAGGTCGTTCCGCCCGGTTACTTTGCAGAAGTCGCTCCAGAACGTCGGCTCGAGAGCACCCAGTGAGATAAATTTTCCATCGGCTGTTTCGTATACGTTGTAGCAAGCCAGCCCGCCCTGCAAGGGAAGCGTCCCGCCGGTGACCGGGATGTTACCGAAATACGCGGCGCCTGCCATGGGAATCATCCACGCGAGAATTCCATCGAACAATCCCACATCGAGATACGCCCCTTCTCCATTCTTTTGCCTGCCGATGATCGCCCCCATCACCGCAAGACCGGCCAACATCGCGCCGCTCAAATCGGCAACGGTCAATCCATACACGTGAGGCGGTTTCCCCTCGTGTGCATTCAGAGACAACGCGCCGCTGATCGCCGTGTAATTCAGGTCGTGACCGGCGCGTTTGTTATACGGGCCTGTCTGACCGTAACCGGAGAGCGCACAATAGATGAGGTCAGGCTTGATGATCCGCAACGTTTCGAAGTCGATCTTCAATCGTTCCGCCGTGCCCGGCCGAAAACTTTCGATCACCACATCGGCGGTGGCGACCAGTTTCAAGAACACATCGCGTCCGCGCGGGTTGCGGTAGTTGACCGCGACACTTTTCTTTCCCTGATTGATCACTTCGAATAACCCGCCCAATCCCATTTCGGGTGGGGCAAGCCGCGCGTAATCTCCAGCAGTGGGTGTTTCCACTTTGATCACTTCAGCGCCCATATCCGCAAGGAGCTGCGTGATGAACGGACCCGGCAAGAGTCGCGTGAGGTCAAGGATTCGGATTCCTTGCAAAGGCTGGGTCATGGTTCACTCCCGGTATAGTAAATTTTCCTCACTCCTCGCCACCCTGGTCGTGCCGTTTCACTTCGAGTCTTTCGTTCCCCCAGGCACTTCAGCATTTGCCTTCCGCGCGCGCAACCAGCCTGCCAGACTGATACTGATCACGCGTTCGGTGCCAGCGAAGATCTTTTGAATGTTCGGGCGCAGTGCCCAGATCAGAATCAATTCGGCGACCAGGCCATAAAAAACATTCACCCAGGGCATAAGGTCCAGCGAGGCGCGGATTGCGAAGAGAATAATGATCGCCAATCCAACTGTCAGCGTTGCCACCGAAGCCATTCCCAGTGTGAATAACACGAGCGCACCGGTGACAAACACAAATGGAAACGTCCAAGGCCATAGCCCCACTGCCCCACCCAGAGCGGGCATGGCGCCGGCTCCGCCGCGTAATCGTACGCGTCCCTTCTCGTCCCGTTCCGCCAGAAAGATCGAATAATTATGACCAAGGATCGCGGCCAGCCCCGCCAGCACATGGATAACACTTGCCTCAGGGCTGAGTTCCCGCGCAACCCACACCGCGAGAGCCGCTTTTACGGCATCGAGCAAAGCGGTGGCCAAGCCAACGCCAAACCCCGCAGCGCGGAACGCGTTCGTGCCGCCGGTGCGCCCGCTCTCCACTTCGCGCAGGTCTTTGCCGGTGGTCGCTTTCACGATCAATAATCCCACTGGGATCGAACCCATGAGATAGCCAATGATCACCGCAAGTACAGCGAGCACGTTTTCCATGTCAATTCCTCCGGGCGTGGGTTGTAGTTGAAAACACGCAAACGCAATTCGGGTTGCTCTATTCAACAACCTGAATTGGGATTTCTGTCGCTTCGCCGCGCTCGATCCAGAAGCCGCGCGCCTGCCAGCCGTTCGTGAGCGGCGAAAGTATCACATGAGCGACTTCGTAGGCGGCCTCCGCGATGTCTACGGGTGAGGCAGTTTCGGGTCCGGCGGGATGCGAGTGGAAGATGCCGATGAGGTCGAGGTGATTATCGTCCATCCATTGAAAAGCCCTGAGTTGCTCATACGGATCCATCACGAATCGTACCGGACTTTCAGCCTGATTCCGCACCGGAATGATTTTCTCCACTCGTTCGTTCTTTCCGGCAAGAAGGCCGCAGGCTTCGAGCGGAGCCATTCTTTCAACGTGGTCTTGCATTTCGCGCAATTGCGATTCGGTGACCAACAGTTTTTGGATTCTCATTGAAGCACGATCGCAAGACCCCAGCACAACGCGGTGGCAACCGCCGGTTCGAGCATGGCGCGGCGTGCGGGGAGGTCTTCATTCAAATTGATCGCGAGATTTGTCAGCCCATACAGCGGACCGACCAACATCAAACCGAATTGGATCGACGAGAGGGGCCAGTAATGCAACCCCGCCGCCACCTGCACACAAATGAAGGCGATGCCTATGGACCACGCATACTCCCAATGGTTCAAGCGTAAATGCAACACGCGCAGGCTTGCTAGCCCGGCAGATACGAATAAGGCGGGGAGAGTGAGGAACAATCGCAGGTCGCCGTAGCGCAAAGCAACGGCGAGGATGAAAAAGAGCGTGTATGAGATCGCGGTCAGACCGGCCAGCGAAATATCGTAATTGGGCGCGCCCGAATCCACAACAATGTATTCAGCGAGAAAAACCAGCAATAGAAATGCGCCGCTCACGGCAAAGCCGATCCACCAGGCTGTGCCCGGCGGCAGGAAAGAGAGAAAGACACTGACGACAAAGGTCGTTAAGGTCGGCAGGATCCACCATTGCAAGGTGGGTCTGCCGTTCAAATTCGGATGTTCGCGCAGCAGCCAATCCATGCCGGTCGCGGTGAGTCCGGAGGTGAGGATGCTCATCACCGTAGTGAGGTTGAGGGGTAACGAGAGGAAAAAACCCGGAAGCTGAAGTTCGAGGTTGAATTCCGGCGTGCGCACGATGCGCGTGAGTGCCAGCGCCAACAGAATCGTGGAAGTGAGCACGCCGATGCGGTCGGTATCCGGCAGGTGGGATCGCGCGTCCATCTCCACATTCTAACCCGTGCACAGGCACACCGCCAAGACAAAATCGGTATGGTAGAATCACTTGCCTATGAACGTGGAAAAACTGGAAAAACTACCGCCACCGCCGGGAATCATCGGTTCCCTGCGCGTGGGCTTCGATGTGGTCTCCTCGCATGTTTGGCTCATTCTCCTGCCCATCTTCCTGGATTCTGTCTTTTGGCTTGGGTTGAGGATCAGCGCGGGCGACATGTATTCCACAGCGGTGGCGGGCATACTCGAGGCATTCAAGGCGCGGCCGTTACCTGCCGACGAAGTGAAACTGCTTCTCGATTCCGTGGAGCGTTTCAGTCGATTTAACTGGCTGAGTTGGATACGGACATTTCCCGTGGGCATTCCCAGCCTTGAGGCATTCACCCTGCCGGCGCAAGATGCGGGCATGAATCCGTTCAGCGTACGGGCGGTGATCCAACTCGATTCGATCTGGACCTTGTTGGGCTGGTCCGGTTTACTGACCGTCGTGGGCTGGATCGGCGGGAGCCTGTACTTCCGCTGGGTTTCGATGGCCGTGTTAGGCAATGAAGAAGCGGGAATCAGCATTCCGCGGGCGCTCCTTCAGACAATCGTTATTTCCGTCGTATGGACCATCTGTTTGTTAGTGGTATTGATACCCGTCAGCCTGGTGGTCAGTCTCGCGGCGCTGTTTAGCGCCACGCTCGCAAACGGTCTGTTCTTCGTGATCTTGTTGCTTTCGTATTGGCTGGTCGTTCCATTCTTTTTCATGCCTCACGGAATCTTCGCGCGCAAACAGAATGCCCTCTACTCGCTGTATGCAAGCGTGCGGTTGACCCGCTTCACACTGCCCACGAGCGGCTTGTTCGTCTTTACCGCCTTTCTGCTCACGCGCGGCTTGAACTTTCTTTGGAGCGTTCCTGAAAGCGACTCATGGATGAAACTCGTGGGCATCTCGGGACATGCATTCATCAGCACCACGTTGTTGGCGGCAAGTTTTGTGTATTACCGGGATATGCACGCCTGGTTGCAGACCGTATTCGCACAGTTGCAGTCCAAGCAGGACCTGCCCACACAACAAGCGTAATTATTTCATCATGGCAAACAGTATTCGGAGGCTGTAGTGGCAAAGAAAAAAGACACGGGATACGATGTAGGGTCCATTCAGGCATTGGAAGGGATCGAGCATGTGCGCAAACGCCCCGGCATGTATGTGGGCGGCACCGACATCAAAGCCCTTCACCACCTTGTATATGAAGTCGTCGACAATGCGATCGATGAAGCCCTGGCTGGCTTCTGCACCTCGATCAATATAACGATCCACGCAGACAGCAGTGTGACTGTCGAGGATAACGGGCGCGGTATCCCGGTGGGGCCGCATCCTTCCAAGAAGGATGCGAAGGGCAAACCGATGGAAACCGTCGATGTGGTGATGACGGTCATCGGCGCAGGCGGCAAATTTGGTGGGGGCGGCTACAAAGTCTCCGGCGGTCTGCACGGCGTGGGCGTGAGCGCGGTGAACGCGCTCTCCGAGTGGATGATCACGGAAGTGCGGCGCGACGGCAAGTTATGGCAACAACAGTACAAGCGCGGCGTACCCCAGGGCCCCATCAAGCAGATCGGCAAAGCCGCGAAGGACGAAAGCGGGACGAAGCAATCCTACAAGTTCGACAAGCAGATCTTCACCGAGGATATCGATTACCGCTTCGATACGCTCGTGCAGCGCCTGCGCGAAATGGCGTTCGTCACGCGCGGCGTGACCATCAAGTTCGTGGACGAACGCAATGACCGCGAGATGACCTTCTACTTCGAGGGGGGTATCACATCGTTCGTCCGTTATTTGAACCGCAACCGCGAAAACCTTCACCCGGTGGTCTATGTGGAAAAGGAGATCGAAGGTGTCGGAGTTGAAGCTGCGATCCAGTATACGGACGCATACACAGAATCGGTGTATTCATTCGCGAATACGATCAACACCATTGACGGCGGGACCCACCTCACCGGTCTGCGCTCTTCCTTGACGCGTGTGATCAACGACTATGCACGCAAGAGCGGCTTGCTCAAAGATTCAGACCCGAACTTCTCCGGCGACGATACGCGCGAGGGCTTGACCGCGATCGTTTCGGTCAAACACCCCGGTCCGCAATTCGAATCGCAGACCAAGGTCAAGTTGATGAACCCCGAAGTGCAGACCTACGTCACGCAGGTGGTGGGCGATGCGTTCAGCACGTTCCTCGAGGAAAATCCGCAGGCGGCTAGAGCCATTGTCGCCAAATGTCTCACCTCCGCGCGGGCACGCGATGCGGCGCGCAAGGCGCGCGATCTCGTCATCCGCAAGTCCGCGCTCGAGTCGCTCACACTGCCCGGCAAACTCGCAGATTGCTCCGAACGCGACTCCTCGAAGACCGAACTCTACATCGTGGAAGGCGATTCCGCAGGCGGATCAGCCAAACAGGGACGCGACCGGCACTTCCAAGCCATCCTGCCGTTGCGCGGCAAGATCATGAACACCGAGCGCGCCCGCCTCGATAAGATCCTGTCGAGCAACGAGATCAAGGCGTTGATCTCCGCGTTGGGCACGGGTATAGGCGATAACTTCGATGTCGAAGGTCTGCGCTATGGACGGGTGATCATCATGACAGACGCCGATGTGGACGGCAGTCACATCCGCACGTTATTGCTCACGTTCTTCTTCCGCTATATGCCGAAGTTGATCGAAGATGGTCATTTGTACATCGCACAACCGCCCCTCTACCGCGTAGCGTATAAGAACCAGGTGAAGTATGCCTACACCGACAAGGAAAAGGATAAGATCGTCAAAGAGATCGGTGAGAAGGCAAGCCTTCAGCGCTATAAGGGTCTCGGTGAAATGAACCCCGTGCAATTGTGGGAAACAACGATGAACCCCCAGAACCGCACCCTGCTGCTCGTCACCATCGAGGACGCGGCCGAGTCCGACCGCACGTTCGACATGCTCATGGGCGATGCCGTGGATCCCCGGCGAAAATTCATCCAAACCCACGCGAAAGCCGTGCGGAATTTGGATATCTAGTTCAAGATCGAAAGGCGCGGCGCAGTGCGTCGCGCCCTTCTTGTTTGTTATGAAAGTACCATAGATTCAAGGGGGAGGTGGAGTAAAATTTCATACACGCACCACCGGCAGGTATGAACACTTCCTTAAACGTAAACACCGTAGTGAGCAGAACTCTCCAGACGCTTGTGCTTCTCTATCAAGGCGTCGCGGTGCTGGTGTTTGGATTCTCCATCTACTTCGGGTTGGGTTGGCTGAGCCAGCCGTTTCCCGGCGGTTTTTTCGAGCACACACTGGTGCTCAATAACTCGGATACCACCGTGCCCGGCGAACAGTGGGACTTGTATCGTCAGGGATTTGCGCTCGGCGACCAATTGGTTGCCATCAACGGACAGACGGTCACTCGCGCGGCGGAAGTAAACGGCGCGCTTGCCTCCCTGCAGGTCGGCCAGTCGGTTTCGCTTGCTTTCAATGGCTTCGACGGGACTCCCAAAACGACGAACGTCACATTGATATCCTTCCCGGCGGAAGATCGTTTCGCCTATTTCTTCCTGCCGATGGTGATCGGCGCGGTGTTCATCCTCGTCGGTCTGTGGATCTTCGGATTCCGCCGCACCGAACCGGCCGGACGAGCCTTTTCCGTCCTCGCCTCATCGCTTGGCATCGCCATCGGCACACTGTTCAACCTCTACACCACCCATCAATTTACCCACCTGTGGACGTTCGCCGTCGCAATGGCGGGCGGCGCGTTGGTCGATCTCGCGCTGGTCTTCCCACAGGAGGCGCGCGCGGTCATCGGCCGCTCCTATCTCAGGTACAGTGGATTCGTCGTTGCCGTATTCCTTACGCTCAACGCGTTTGGCGCGCTGTTCAACCTCGAACGCCCCACCGACTACATCCGCGCCTGGCAATACATTTACATCTTCACCGGGCTGTCGGCGTTATTCTATTTCGTTATTCTCTCATACCGGGCGCTTCGATCCACCTCACCGATCGTGAAAAGTCAGGCACGGACGATCCTGTTCGGCTCGCTCATCGGGTTTGGTCCGATCACGATCTGGTTGTTATTTGCATCCCTGAATATTTTCCCGCCGTTCAATCCGTACCTGTTGCTGTTCCTGATCGCCTTCCCCGTGGCCAACGGATTCGTGATCCTGCGTTACCGCCTCGTCCGCACCGACTATTGGCTGCGGCAGGGAATCGTCTACTCCATCTTGACCGGGCTGGTTATCGCGATCTACGGATTGATGGTCAGTGGGCTGGGATTGCTCTTCGCCGAGGCAATGCCCTCGGATAATCCGTTCCTGATCGGCGCGTTGGTCTTCTTCGTTGCCGTATTCCTCGACCCCTTACGAACCCGCCTGCAAACCTTCGTGGATGGCACGTTCTTCCGCGGGTCACGCGCCTACGAAGAGCGCCTGCGCACGTTCAGCCACGATCTCACCAGCGCGCTGGACATGACCTCCATCGGGCGCGCGCTCAGGCAACATATTGCCAGCAGCCTCGTGCCGGACCGGCTGCACATCTACACGTACGACACGCTCAACGATCAATATTCGGCGCTACCGGATGTGAATGGAAAATCCACCAGCGACATCCGCTTTAGTTCGAACAGCCCGCTCGTTCGATATTTCCAGCAGGAAAAAATTCCGCTGTATCTCGACTCGATCAACCCGCCCGCCAGTTTCAAAAGCGACGAGGCACGCATTTCGCTGCTGGCCGCGCGTCTTTTCGTGGCTTTGCCCGGTGAAGGCAAGCCTGTCGGCTGGATGGCGTTGGGCGCGCCGCGCTCGGGTAACCCGTATGTCCCGCGCGACCTCGATTTCCTCGAAAACCTCGCCAATCAAGCTTCGGTTGCCATTGCGCGTGTGCAGACCGTCCTCGACCTCGAACGCCGCGTGCAGGAGATGAACGCGTTGACGCGCGTGTCGCAGGGTGTGAACATCACACTAACCTTCGACGATGTGCTCGAGTTGATCTTCGCGCAGGCGTCGCAGATCATCCCCTCCACCCATTTTCACATCACCTTGTTCAGCAAAGCCGCCAACTATTTCTACTATGGCTTTTGCGTGGACGATCGTGAACGCGCTCCCGGCCGCGAGAACAAACCGCTCCCGTCGAGCTTCGGGCTTGGGCAGGAGATCATCCGCAAAGGGCGCACCATCCTCACCCAGGATTACCTCCGCGAATGTCAGGCGCGCAACATCACCCCCTCCTCGCCCGGCATCTACGCGTGGATGGGCGTGCCGCTCAACGCCGGCGCGGAAACCATCGGCGCGTTGAGCGTGGGAAGCCGCGACGCCTCCATCACGTACACGCGCGCCCAACTCGACCTCCTGCAAGCCATCGCCGACCAGACCGTCGGCGCGATCGTGAAAGCCCGCCTGCTGGAGGAAACGCAACAGCGCGCGCATCAACTCACCACGTTGAACGAGATCACGCGGCAACTCACCTCCACGCTCGAACAGGAGCCGCTGCTTCAATACATCCTCGAGAACTCGGTCAACATCTTGAACTGCGAAGCCGGGACGTTGTTCATGATGGACGAACAGACCGGCGAAATGGAATTCCGCGTCACGGTCGGACCTGTGGCTGGCAACCTGCTCGGACAGCGCGTCCCCGCCGGGACGGGAATCGTCGGGCGCGCCGCGCAAACCCGCGCGCCGGTCATCGAAAACGACGGACAGCGTTCCTCCGTGCGCTTCGATGCGGCAGATAAACAAACCGGTTTCATCTCGCGCTCCCTGCTTGCCGTGCCGATGACGATCAAAGACCGGGTGCTGGGCGTCATCGAGGTCATCAACCGCAAGGACGGCCTGCCCTTCGTGATGGACGACCAGAACCTGTTGACCGCCTTCGCCGGTCAGGCTGCGGTCGCCATCGAGAACGCGCGCCTGCTTGCCCTCACCGACCAGGAACTTTCGGCTCGCGTGGAGGAACTCTCCATCATGGGCCGTATCGTGCGCGAGTTGAGCGCCAGCCTCGAAGTGGACCGCGCCATGCGCATCACACTCGAATGGGCCATGCGGCAATCCGGCGCGGAAGCGGGGTTGATCGGCATGTTGGAGGAGGACAACTTGCGCATCATGGCGCAGGATGGATACGAGGACCTGCTCTCCGACGCGTCCGGGACGAGCAACGTGCTCGAACTCCCCGCGATCAAAACGGCGATCCAAAGCGGGCAGCCGAGTCAGGTCTCCCTGCTGGCGAACGGGAACCGGGGCATCTTCCCCAACGCGCACACGCAGATCATCGTCCCGATCCGCCGCGAAGCCGGGGTGATCGGCTTGCTCCTGCTCGAATCCACGAGCGATTCGCAGGGCAACCTCGGCTTCCTCAACCGCCTCAGCGACAACGCCGCCATCGCCATTTACAACGCGCAGCTGTATGATGAAGTGCAAAAAGCGAATAACGCCAAGAGCGAATTTGTTTCGCTGGTGGCGCATGAGCTGAAGAACCCCATGACCTCCATCAAAGGCTATTCCGAACTGCTCGCTTCGGGTTCGGTCGGGCAGATCAATGAACTGCAATCCAACTTCCTTGGTACCATTCGCTCGAACGTCGAACGCATGTCCGCGCTGGTATCCGACCTGAACGACCAGGCGAAGATCGAGGCCGGGCGCCTGCGGCTTGACTTCAACCCGGTGGCATTGCGCGAAGTGGTGGACGATGTCGTCCGTTCAACGAAACGACAAGTGGAGGACAAACACCAGAGCATCGAGGTCAACCTGCCGGAGCAACTTCCCATGGTCTGGGCTGACCGGTTGCGTGTCGGGCAGGTGCTTACCAATCTGGTCAGTAACGCGAACAAATACACTCCGGAGGGCGGTCACATCGTCATCAGCGCGGCGGCGTCTTCGAACCACTGGGATCCCGAAGGCGCGAAGCGCGTCGTCCATCTTTGGGTGCAGGATAACGGCATTGGCATCAACCTGGAAGACCAGGCCAGGATCTTCGTAAAATTCTTCCGTTCAGACGATATGAAGGCGCGCGAATCTCCGGGCACGGGCTTGGGCTTGAACATCACCAAGAGTCTCGTTGAAATGCAGGGCGGGCGCGTCTGGTTCGAAAGCGAATACAGGAAAGGCACCATCTTCCACTTTACGGTTCCCATCGCGGAAGGGATTTCGTAACCATGACCCTCCATGCGGCATTCGGGCAGGCTCACGCGCTGAACGGGCGCGAAGCGGGGTTGCAGGCAACCCATCAGGCGCTGAACCGGCTGGGTCCCGTCACGCCGGGCTTCGGCATCGTGATCGCTTCGCATCAATATCAGGCGCGCGAGGTCGTAAGCGGAGTCTCCGGCTTGTTGGGCGATACGCCGCTGATCGGATTCAGCAGTCCGGTCGGGCTATCCTCCGATGGCGTTCACCCAAATTCCGTTGTGGTCGTTCTCTTCGCCGGCGATATTCAGGCAGAGACGCACTGGCTGCCGGGCTATGCACAAAGCGCGCGCGAGACCGGCGCAAAGATCATCAAGAACGCCGCCGACCACAAGGACAACCGCGCCCTGCTCTTTTTTGCCGACGGCTTCAACGGCGATGCAGACCAGTTCTGTAACACGATCGCGGAGGTGTCTCCCATGACCCTCGCCGGCGCGCTCTCTGCCGGGGATCTGCACACGGGTCATTCCTTCCAGCTGGCTGGTCCGCAGACGGGAACCGGCGCGCTCTCTGCCGCGTTCCTGCGCGGCGATTTTCGCATCGGCGTGGGCGCGGCGCACGGATGGAACCCGGTCGGCAGTCAATTCCGCATCACACGGTCGCGCGGCCTCTGGCTCCGCACACTGGACGGCAGACCCGCGTCGGAATCATACGCGCAATTGTTCGGCTACCCCGCGCGTGATTGGGCGTTCCCCCCGTTAAGTCATCTTGCGCGGCTCTACCCTCTGGGTGTGGAGCAAGGCGACCAGTTGGTGATTCGCGCGCCCATCCGCGTGGAAGCGGACGGCAGTTTCCGCTTGAACGCTCCCGTCCGCGATGGCGTGGATGCATACCTGCTCGTGGGAAGCCGCGTCTCGTGCGAAGCCGCCGCGCAATCTGCCACACAACAGGCATTGAAGGCGCTGGACGGCGCCAAGCCGGTCTTTGCCCTCGCCTTTGTAGACCTTGCGTGGGAGATGCTGCTCAAATCGCACCCCGGCACAGAAGTGAATGCCATGCGCGATATTCTCGGTCCTGATGTGCCGATCGCGGGAGGGTATTCACTCGGGCAGGTCGTGCCGGGGAGAACCTCGTCCACCCCGCAATTGCTTAACCAGCATATTGTCGTCGTCCTCTTTGGCGAACCACAAGAAGAATAAGAACCGGCGCATGCCGGTTTTTTTATTACGAATTTGTCCCCGTTCCTTTCGGGTCTCCTGACCCGAAATGCTGCTCTCAGACCTTCGGTCGCGCTTCGGCAGGGTCACAGACCCACGCCGAACGAGTTCGTTTCGGGTCTCCT
>CAZFDL010000042.1:0-17708 GCA_964517905.1 uncultured Anaerolinea sp.
CGCGCGCGATGTTGACACCTTCGAGCATCAAGTGGACGTGCGTGTCAATGAACCCGGGCAGGATGAAGCCGCCTCGCGCGTCTATTTCGGTTGTTTCTTCATTAGGGAGGCTGATACTATCAGCGGTCCCCACCGCGTGGATGCGATTATCCTTGACCAGAACTGCGGCATTGGGAACCGGGGTCTTGCCTGTGCCATCGATCAATGTGCCGTTGCGGATAAGAGTGTATGTCATCGTGATACCTTTCTTGTGAAATCGTTATTTCGAGTATAGCATGACCGTTATTCGAAACTCAAATTGACCCAAATCGGCAGATGATCACTCGCTGTTGCTTCTGTCATAACGCCTGTTTCTCCGACAACAAAGCCTTTCGCAAATATATGATCCGATGGCGCACCAATTCCAATTTTGAAAATCGTGTTTCCAATGCCCTTTGTTACTCTCTTCAAACCAGCTTGCATATAGGTATCCTCGATTTCTTTGACCGCCGACTCCGTGAAAGAATTAAAATCCCCTCCGACAATTACAAGTTTGGTGTTCGGGTTGACATTATCTAAAATGGCATTGTACTGGTCTCGCCTAAACTTAGGCAGCGTGAATAAGGACTCTGTATGAACGCTATATACAAGAATTTCAACGTCATGAATTTGGATCGTTGCTCTTGTGGCAATGCGATTCATGCGGTTTAACAAACTTTTGTGCGGCAGAATAAATTTCTGGGCATCAGTAATTTGCCACTTGGATAGAATTGCATTCCCGAAATTTTTATTGTACGTGGGCTCGACTGCCGCAGGAAAATAAACATAATTCAACTGGAGTTCTCGCGCAATCTTCTCGACACCGACTTCATCCATCTCTTGAAGAAGGATAATGTCCAACCCTCTTTGTGATTCAATCGCCTTTAATTCAGCAACTGCCTGTTCGATCTCCTCCGCAAACCGGATATTGTAGGAAACGAAGGTTATGGATTCTCTTAATTTCGAGCCTTCGGTCGCATAGCCACCCGAATAGTACGGGTAGTTTTGATCTGGATAGTTTTTCGCCGAATAAAATTCCATGATGAACAACGACAAGCCCGTTGCAAAACCAACGCCGATTAATAGCATTTGTCTTATATATTTAGGAATTTTGGAGCGTTCTTCTGTGATTGTAGTGATCATTTGATTATGCTTTTTGCCTTCTATATTTTTACTCCCCGCGTGGCAATGTAGTTGGGATGATATTTCGCCAGCGGCGAATCGGACATTACGTCTTCATACAGGTCGGTGATGACAAACCCCGCCGCGCACTGACCGCCGAGCAAATCCGTCAGTGAGTGACCGAACTCGAGGGGAAAGCCTTTCGCAAGATATTCTTCCAAATCCTCTTTTGAGAGACTGGTGACGTCCGCGTAGGGGATGGTGTGCGCGACTTCGAGAGTGCCTTCATCCATTTTGTACAGATCGAAAATGTAGTGGACGGGGTTCATCGCGCCGGTCATAAGAATCCCGCCGTGACGAAGCACACGATAACATTCGCGCCAAACGACGCGTACATCCTGCATGAAAACTGTTGAAACGGGATTGAAGATCAGGTCGAATGTTTCATCTGCAAAAGCGGATAAATCCGCCGCGTCGCCTTCGACCGTTTTGAGGGTCAATCCTTCACGGTCAGCGACCAGCAAATCTTGTTTGAGTTGAGCCGGGGAGTTGTCGAAGACGGTCACGTTCGCGCCGAGTGCGGCGAGGACGGGTCCCTGTTGCCCGCCTCCGCTGGCGAGGCACAACACCTCTGAGCCTTTCAGCGGTGGAAACCAGCGATGGGGAGTTGGAATATTTTCTGTCAGCAAGATCGCAAACTCGCCTCGTTTTGCTTTCTCGATCACTTGGTGACTGACTGGTTGAGTCCAGCGATTATTCGATTCGACTTCGCGGTTCCATGCTTCTCGGTTGTAAGAACGCACATCCATGATCGCTCCTTGCCTGAATTGTACAATGAAAATCCCCGCCAAAATTTTGGCGGGGAAATCAAATTCGCACGCTATTTCTGCTTACGGGTTTGGTGTTCCCTGCACAGCCACGCCCACCCATGTGAAGCCGCGCTTCTCGCTGACCGCCCCCGCTGAAACCCACACGGGTTGTCCCTGCTCGTCCACGCCGTTCTGGCGGACTGTGGTCACCCACCAGCGAATCAAGTGAGCGAGATTGTCGTTCGGGCGGAAGGAGGTCGGTACGATGTATTTTGTGTCCGTCACGTAGTCTGTGATGCGTAATTCGCCTGTGGTCACATCTTCGATGATGACCTGATAGGCTTCGTTAGCGCGCAGAGTACCGACAGAAGCCCATTGCAGTGTGACCACGTCATTGGCTAACGTGAACGCGGCGCCGTCCGCGGGCAGGAGCAGGTTCGGGACCGGATAGGGAGGCGGTAGAGTCGGTGTCGGGGTTGGTCCAGGCGTGGCGAACCGTTCGCACAACGGAATGATCAAATTCTGCCCGATGAACACATTGTCAGTCGAGAGTCCGTTGTAAAACTTAATCGCATCCTGCGGAACGTTGTAGTTGAGCGAGATCGTGGAAAGCGTGTCGTTCGCCTGCACGGTGTAGGATACTTTTTCACACGCCTGAGCGGTCTGCGTCGCGGCGTTGGGGATTTCAGTGGGCGGCGGCGCAGGCGTGGCGGTGGGATACGGTATCTTCAACACCTGCCCAACCGAAACGAAGCATTCAGAGGATAATTGATTTATGATAATAATGCTTTGCACCGAGATCTTGAACGTGGCGGCGATCACTCCGCAGGTCTCACCTTCGCGCACGGTGTAATCGAACGGAGGCAAAGGCGTTTCGGTTGGAATCGCTGTGCCGGTCGGCAGCTCGGTTGCTGTGGGCGTGATCGTGGCGGTGGCGGTTGTCGTACCTTCTGCCGTCGGCGTGACCAGCGAAGCCCCTGTCGCGCCGGATGAGAGGACGAAATAGACGGCAACAGCACCGATCAACAACACGATGACGAGCGCGCCCAACGCAGCTGGCAGGCTTAGCGTGATCTCGGGCATGCGGCTCGCCTGCACGACCGAATCTGCCTTTTTCGCCTTTGCCGCGGCTTTCGTGCTTAGTTCTGTCCCGCACACGAGACATCGCGTGGCGTTCTCGCTTAAACGCGTTCCGCACGTGGGGCAGATCTGTGATTTTTGAGATGTAGGTTCCAGGGACATAACGGCGGAGATTATACCATCGAACAATTATTAGCTTTTCGGGTGTCTGCCGTGAACCCAAGGCTTGTTTCTTTAATTTCCACTTCTATATAACGCCTCTGTGATTTCTCTCAATTGTTCATGCAGCTCTGGGTCCGAGGTGTTCAGCCAGCAACAGCCATCTGCCGTTTTCGTTCACAAGCACGCAGGTCCCTCTGCCTCCGCCGCTGGCGGGCTTTTCGTTGATGATCCCGCTCCAATTGAAATCGAAAAGATAGACGGCGGTCTCGGAACTTTTCAGAGTCCAATGGACGTTGGTGATCGCATACGTTTCGTCTTTGATCAACGAGAAGTTTCTCTCAAATGCCCTTTGCACCTCAACTTTGCCGCGCTGAACGCTTCCGTTTGAAAAAGTAACACACGCATCCGGGTGAATCAGCGGGCTGACCCGTTCCCAGTCTTGACTCGCCAGTGCCGCTTCGTATGCTCGGATGAAGTCTTCTGGATTCATGGTTATTTCTCCTGCCATAGATCATACACGATTTTCAAGCGAACAGACTCCCCGCCTCCTATGAGAGAGGGTCGCGAAGCATGTCAAAGGCGACGGGGTTCAGGTCAACCCCACAACCAATAACCTCCGCAGATGCCCTTGATTGCAACGGATCTTGGTTAATCGCTTTCCCTCTTTCTTCTTTCGTTGCACCGTTTATAATTAGACAAACCAATCCTTAACCCAAAAGCAAAACCTGAAATCAAAAACTCATGACAACTCCCCTCATCGAATGCATCCCCAACTTCTCCGAAGCGCGGCGCCCTGAAGTAATCGACCAGATCGTCGCCGCCATCCAAGCGGTCAGCGAGGTGAAACTCCTCGACCGCTCTTCCGATCTCGACCACAACCGCACGGTACTGACCTTTGCCGGATCACCGGCGGGGGTGGAGGAAGCCGCGTTCCGCGCCATTCAAACCGCGGCCGAACTTATTGACCTCGACAAGCACGCCGGCGAGCATCCGCGCATCGGCGCGACAGATGTAGTTCCATTCGTGCCGCTCAATGGCGCCACGATGGACGATTGCGTTGCGATCGCCAAAAGACTGGGCGAACGCGTCGGCGGCGAACTCAGCATCCCCGTCTACTTATATGATGCGGCAGCGACCCGTCCCGAACGCGTCAATCTCGAAAACATCCGCAAAGGTCAATATGAAGCGCTCAAAACCGAAATCGAGTCGGATCCGAATCGCACACCCGATTTTGGTCCGAGTAAATTACCCAACGCCGGAGCAACCGTCATCGGCGCGCGCAACCCTCTGATTGCATTCAACGTTTATCTCACCACCGACGATGTATCCATCGCGAAAAAGATCGCGAAGGCTGTGCGCCATTCAACAGGCGGACTTCGTTACGTCAAAGGTCTGGGGTTGCTCGTGGACGGCCGCGCGCAGGTCTCGATGAACCTCACCAATTTTCACGAAACGCCCATTGCTCGTGTTGTCGAATTTGTTCGGCGTGAAGCCCAGCGATACGGCGTCAACATTCATCACTGTGAACTTGTTGGATTGATTCCGCAAGACGCGCTGGTGGATGCCGCGGTTTGGTACACCCAATTGGATTCATTTTCTCCCGAACAGATTCTCGAGTCTCGACTTTTCTCAGCCGATTCAGCCAACGATTCAAACTCCGCCAGGCCTGCTTCATTTTTAAACGAGTTAGCCTCCGCTCTGCCGGCTCCCGGCGGCGGCTCTGCCGCCGCGTACGCCGGCGCAATGGGTGCCGCGCTGGTCGCCATGGTTTCCGGTCTCACTATCGGGCGGAAAAAATACGCCGGGGTCGAAGCCGAGATGCAAGCTGTGCGTGTGCTGGCTGAAAAACTCCGCGAGGAGATGACCCAGGCTGTGGACGATGATGCCGCGTCGTTCGAAGCAGTCATCGGCGCCTTCAAATTGCCGAAAGAAACGGAAGAGCACCAGAAGGCGCGTACCGCCGCGATCCAGCTTGCCACGTTGAACGCTGCGCACATTCCGCTTCATTCAGCGAAGAGCTCGGTCAAGATCATGGAACTCGCGGTCAAATGCGCCGAGCACGGAAATCTCAATGCAATCAGCGACGCGATGTCTGGCTTTGCCATGTCGCGTGCGTCGCTCACCGCCGCCGCCTATAACGTACGCATAAACATTAACTCTTTGCCCGATAAAACCGCGGGCGAAGAATACTTGAGCGAAGTTGCCGAACTCGAAAAGAATGCGGACTCCCTCGAAAAGAAAATCCGCAAGATCATGAAAGATCGCGGCGGGATTTAGGATCCCCCCAGCTGCATGAAATTTAATTCGACTCTTTTTTGTTTAATTTTCCTAACTTCCTGTGTTTCGATTCAAACTGCCGCTCCTGTAAGCCGTGCAACGCCAACGGCCCGACCTTCGTTCGAACCGACCGCCACTCTTATTCCTCTCACTGGTACGGCGACCAGTCATCCAACGGCAACACAAACAGTTACCCCGGTTCCCTGCGATCCGCACACCGCCGATTTCTGCATCACCAACGGGTACTTTGTCCTTCAACGACCCATCCATCCTCCAGACACCGAATCGGTCGATCGAACGTACCCCTTCGCCTCCACAGCGGATGGTACGCGTGATCCACATCGCGGCGTGGAGTTCGTAAATGCGTACGGGACACCTGTCTACGCGGCGGGGGAGGGCGCGGTCATCTTTGCGGGACCAGATGAAGTAGCGATCTTCTCGCCATGGAAAACATTCTACGGAAACCTAGTTGTAATTCAACACGCTAACGAGCTGTTCACCTTGTACGCGCACCTTTCGAAAATTGAAGTTGAAGCGGGCGACAAGATTACAGCGGGGGAAAAGATCGGCGAAGTGGGGCAGAGCGGCGTGGCGATCGGAAGTCATCTCCATTTTGAAGTCCGGAGAGGAGACGCGGAGGATTATTTCTCAACCGTCAACCCGGAGTTGTGGCTTGTACCAAGCAAACCAGATTTCGGTGCGTTGGCGATTTCCATACAGGATGCTAACGCAGCATTCCAGCGCGCGCGGATCACGCTCCAACGATATTCTGCCTCTGGAGCAGTTGCCGGGTTGAATTATCTCGATACCTATCATCCAATACTCGCGCTGGGGGCTGAGAATGCGGGAGCGAACGACCTGCCGGCCGGCCGCTTCCGTATTACGCTCATACACAATGGCGGCTTTTATGAAAGATGGGTTGAAGTACAATCAGGAAAACTCACACAGGTTGTGATTGTAGTGAAATAATAACTGCTCAAGCCCCTGTATCGAGCAATCAATCTATTGGAGAATAACCATGGGACTCAAACCCGACCACTGGATACGCAAAATGGCAGTTGAACAAAAGATGATCGATCCTTTTGTGGATAAACAAGTCCGACAAGGCGTTATATCGTATGGCGTTTCGTCCTATGGCTACGATGTGCGCGTCGCGGATGAGTTTATGATATTTACGAACGTTCACTCCGCCATTGTCGATCCAAAGAACTTCGACACCAAGTCGATGGTCGAGTTCAAGGGCGAGGTGTGTATCATCCCGCCGAACTCGTTCGCGCTGGCGCGCACGATCGAATATTTCCGCATCCCTCGCAAAGTGTTGACCGTGTGTTTGGGTAAGTCTACGTATGCGCGGTGCGGATTGATCGTCAATGTAACGCCGTTTGAGCCGGAGTGGGAAGGCTACGTAACCCTCGAAATATCGAACACAACTCCGCTCCCGGCAAAGATCTACGCGAACGAAGGCTTGGCCCAAGTCCTATTCTTCGAGGCTGATGAAGAATGTGAAGTTTCGTACGCAGACAAAAAAGGGAAGTATCAGAGGCAACAGTCCATCGTTTTGCCAAAGTTGTGAATCAAAAGAGCCGCGAGTGAACTCGCGGCTCTTTTGATGGCTGCGATTTTACTCAGTCGGTTGGTAGCTTTTTGCGTCGTCCATCGCTTTCTTCACATTCACAAACGGCAGCACGATCAAACCTGCAATGAAGTAGAAGATCAGCGCGAGGATGCCGTAGCGCAGACTGCCGAACATTTGATTCGCCAGCCCGAAGATCAACGGACCCGTCCATGAAGTGCCGCGTTCGCTCACCTCATAAAAGGAATAGAACTCGGCCTCCTTGCCTTTGGGTATCATCTGCGCGAACAGGCTTCGGCTGATCGCCTGCGAACCGCCAAGGACGATGGCAATGAAGAATCCCAGCACAAAGAACTCTGTCACGCGAGATTCGCCTTGCAACCCGCCGTATGCATAGATCACCACCGCCGACCAAATCACGAGGCTGACCATGATGGACTGCTTGGCGCCGATCCATGATGCCAATTTGCCCCAGAACAGTGCGCCGCCAAATGCCACGAACTGGATCATGAGGATGACGGCGATCAAAGTGTCCTGTGACATCCCCACGCCCCCGCGCGCAATGGGAGCCGCGGCAAACGTCGATGCGATGGCGATCACGGTTTGAATTCCATCGTTATAAAGAAAGTAGGCAAAGAGATACTTGATCGTTTCAGGGAAGTGCTTGATCTCGCGGAAGGTTTTTCCCAGTTGTTTGAAACCGATGCTCACATAGTTTTCCCCCGCAGGTAGTGGTCGCGCCGCGTGGCGCGGGCGCAGTCGCCTCCACGTGAAAAAGGAAAATCCTATCCACCAGATCCCGGCGGAGGCCAGGTTGATTCGCACAGCCAGATCGCCTGGCACGCCAATATCCTCGCTGAAGATGAAGAAAGCCAGGTTGAGCGCGAGCAGGATGCCGCCTCCGAGAAATCCCATCGACCAGCCATAGGAGGAGACGCGATCCCTTTCCTCTTCGGTTGCAATATCGGGCAGGTATGCATTGTAAAATACAATGCCGGCGCCAAAGGAAAGGTTGGCGAAGATAAACAGTAAGCCCCCCAACCACCAGGTTTCGCCGACAACGAAGAACATCGCAACGGTACATATCGCGCCGATGGTCGCGAAGATTTGCATCATGCGTTTCCGGAGGTGTGAATAGTCCGCGATGGCTCCGAGAATGGGCAGGAACAAGACCTGGAGCCCTACCGAGAACGAGATGCAGTAGGGGAGGAAGGAATCGGGGGCGACCGGTATCCCAAAGAAACGGGCCAGGCCGTCTGGATGTGCCTTTGCCGCCCCTGCCGCCAATGCTGCGATGTAGGGTCCAAGGAATACAGTGCCCACGGTGGTACTGAATGCTGAGTTAGCCCAATCGTACATTGCCCAGCCGAAAATCTCACGCCGATCGTTTGCCATGGGTTGTGCAGTCGCCATTACGTCCTCCCGAGGGATTGGGGTTGATGTCGTATGTCTAAACCCCGTGTAACCGATGTGAGTTGCGAAACCGCTGGATTGTGTTAGAATCGCCGAAATCGCAAACAGGGAATGGGCTGAAATTCGTGGTGAAAATCCCTTGCGCATATCAATCCCTTCATATATAATCAAGTTTTGCTATCCCGCCCATCGCGGGATGGCTTCGTGTGTTTACTAACTCTTGCACGCATCCCAAATTTGAATTGCATCTGTTACCCGGCAAGCACTAAATTCTGGGATGAGAGTGGGTACTTCGTAACGGCGCACAGACACAAAGCCAGGAGCCAGCCGAATGTCTTCTTCTTTACCCCGCAAAACCTACGCGCGCATTCCAGTCAACATCAAACTACCCAATCTCATTGAAGTTCAACTCGATTCATTTGAACGCCTCAAGAAAGAGGGACTGGGAGACCTCTTCCATGAAGTTTCGCCCATCGAATCTTACAACAAGGGAATGAAACTGTATTTCCCCGGGCGGAGTCCTGAAGCCAAACAATGGGGGCTGAAATACTGGTTTGGCGAACCAAAGCACACCATCGAAGAGTGTGTGGAGCGCGACCTAACCTACGCCAGCCCCTTGTACGTTTCGGTTTTGCTCGCCGGAGCGGATGTCCCCGAACCGATCAAACAGGATATCTTCCTCGGCGACTTTCCGGAGATGACCGACAAAGGCACCTTTATCATTAATGGAACGGAGCGCGTGGTTGTCTCACAGTTAATCCGTTCCCCCGGCGTGTATTTCGAAGCACCCACCGATCGAGCGACGGGACGCCCGCTAGCCATGTCAAAGCTGATTCCCGACCGCGGCGCGTGGATGGAGTTCGAGACGCGCAAGTCGGATTACATCATATTGAAGTTCAACCGGAAGCGCACCGTTCCGATCACGGTTTTCCTGCGGGCAATGGCGGCGGTTAACGATGGCATCAAGGATTCGCCGCTCAAGCTGGGCACGGATGAGGAATTGCTTTCGCTCTTTCAGGATGTGGACAACAATCCGGAGCGGTTGTTCCTTCCCTCTACTTTAAAGCAGGAGCCCGAGTGGGACCTTTCCGGCGGCCTGACAATTGCCGAAGCCGCGTTGATCGAATTCTTCAAGAAGATGCGGCCCGGCGATCCTGCCACGCTCGACAATGCTCGTCAGTTCCTTGAAGAGCAGTTGTTCGACCAACGACATTACGACCTTGAACGCGTGGGCCGTTATAAGCTGAACCAAAAACTTGACCTAAACATTCCGATCCCTCACCGCACGGTGACCAAAGGCGATGTGATCCGGCTCATCCGTCGCATGATTCAGATCAATAACGGTGTCGAGCCACCCGATGATATCGACCACCTCGGAAACCGGCGCGTCAAGACGGTAGGGGAGTTGATCCAGAACAAACTCCGCATTGGCTTGCGCCGCATGGAGCGCGTGATCAAGGAACGCATGTCCATCCGCGATCAGGAGCAGTTGTCTCCAGTGACATTGGTCAATATTCGGCCGGTAGTTGCGGCCCTACGCGAGTTTTTTGGTTCGTCCCAACTTTCGCAGTTTATGGACCAGACGAATCCGCTCGCGGAGCTGCGCCACAAACGGACCTTGTCTGCATTGGGTCCCGGTGGTCTGCGACGCGAACGCGCCGGATTCGATGTCCGTGATGTACACCACTCCCACTATGGTCGCATTTGTCCGATTGAAACGCCAGAAGGTCCGAACATTGGTTTGATCGGTCGTCTGGCTTCGTTCGCGCGAGTCAACGAATACGGCTTTATCGAAACGCCCTATCGCAAGGTGTATCGCGTGATGGAAGCAGACGATGAACGGCTCGAAGGCCGCACCCTGCGTGAAAAGGTCATCGACCCGAAGACGGAGGAAGTTGTATATGAAGCCGGCGAGACAATCGATGGCAGAATGACGAAGCGGCTTGCCAAGTTCGGTGCGCCTGTGGCAATCGCGCCGTATGTTACCGATCAGTTCGACTATCTCTCAGCAGACGCGGAAGATAAGTATGTTATTGCGCAGGCAAACGCGCCGCTGACCGATAAGAAAGAGTTTGTGCGCGAGCGCGTTTCATGCCGGTATCACTCAGGCTTTATTTTCTCCACGCCGGATGCTGTGGATTATATGGATGTAGCGCCCCATCAGGTGGTGGGTATCAGCGCGGCGTTAATTCCGTTCCTCGAACACGATGATGCCAACCGGGCGCTGATGGGCTCGAACATGCAGGCCCAGGCTGTGCCGCTTATCCGCCCGGAGATTCCCCTCGTTTCGACCGGCATGGAATATCATGCCGCGCTGGATTCCGGCCAGGTGGTGGTGGCGGAGGCTGACGGTGAGGTCACGTCGGTGACGGGGAACACGATCACCGTCCGCGAAAGAGGCGGAGGCGGACGCACGTACCAACTCCGCAAGTACCAGCGCTCCAATCAGTCCACGTGCATCGACCAACGCCCGGCGGTCGTCAAAGGACAGAGGATCAAAAAGGGCGATATCATTGCGGACTCGTCTTCAACAGAGAGCGGACAACTTGCGCTCGGCCAAAATGTGGTTGTTGCATTTCTTTCGTGGGAAGGCGGCAACTTCGAAGACGCGATCCTGATCTCTGAGCGACTCGTGCAGGAGGATCGCTTCACGTCTGTGCATATTGAAAAGTACGAAGTGGAAGCGCGCGACACGAAACTTGGACCCGAGGAGATCACGCGCGATATTCCCAACGTCGGCGAGGACGCGATCAAGGACTTGGACGAGAACGGCATCATCCGTATTGGCGCGGAAGTCGGACCGAATGACATTCTTGTGGGCAAGATCACCCCGAAAGGGGAGAAAGAACTCACGCCCGAGGAGCGACTCTTGCGCGCGATCTTCGGCGAGAAATCACGTGATGTGAAGGACACATCCTTGCGTATGCCTCATGGCGAGCGCGGCAAGGTCGTGGACGTAAAAGTATTCACACGCGAGGAGAATTCGGATCTTTCCGCGGGTGTCGATATGATGGTACGAGTGTCGGTTGCGCAGCGCCGAAAACTAACTGCGGGCGACAAGATGGCTGGTCGTCATGGCAACAAGGGTGTTGTATCGAAAGTCGTACCCGTAGAAGATATGCCGTTCCTCGAGGATGGCACACCGGTCGACATCATCTTGAATCCGCTGGGCGTTCCCGGCCGTATGAACATTGGTCAGGTACTTGAAGTGCATCTTGGCTGGGCTGCGAAGCGGCTTGGTTATCGTGCGGTTACCCCGGTCTTTGATGGTGCCTCGGAAGAGGAGATCGAGGCCGAACTCGCACGCGCGTGGATCGTTGACGAAGCGTGGAAGGAAGTTGGGCTGAAGGCTTGGGAATGGATTAAGGATGAGGATTACGCACCTGAGTCCATTCAAGATGACGATGAAGTCCGCCGTCTGTACCTCGAAGAATGGTTGAGCAAACGCAAGTATGATGTCTATGATCTGAGCGAACCTGACTACGCACGTCAGGCGACCGCCAATGAATGGCTGCGAGATCGCGGCTATGACCCCGATACCATCTTTTATCCGGAGGATATCAATCCGCGCGAGCGTGAAGAATTCAATAACGCTGCGGTCAACGCATGCCTGCGCTTGTGGATCGAAACCAATGGCCACAGCGGACGGGTTGCTGAAGCCCGCCTGATGGAAGTGGCACAAGAGCTCGTTCACTCGACAGGTCGGCCTTTGCCGATCCTCGGGAAGCAAATGCTCCGCGATGGCAAGACCGGCAATCCGTATGATCAGCCCGTGACCGTGGGCGTGATGACCATTTTGAAATTGCATCACCTCGTTGAAGATAAGGTTCACGCACGCTCGACTGGTCCGTATAGTTTGGTCACGCAACAACCGTTAGGCGGTAAGGCGCAGTTCGGCGGCCAGCGTTTTGGCGAAATGGAAGTGTGGGCGCTCGAAGCCTACGGCGCGGCGTACACGCTCCAAGAGATGCTTACTGTTAAGTCAGATGATGTGCAGGGCCGCGTGAACACCTACGAGGCGATCGTCAAAGGCGAGCCGATCGAGGAACCGAGCATCCCAGCGTCGTTCCGCGTGCTGGTCAAGGAACTGCAATCGCTCGGACTTTCGGTGGAGGCTGTCAACGAAAGCGGTGATGTGGTCAAGTTCGGAAAAGACGAGGAAAAACAACATCCGCCCAGGATGGATACGGGTCTGCTTGGGATCGGAGATAACGTGGTCAGCAAGCGAAAATCTTGACGATTATGTTAAGAGCGTGATAAAATCTTGCTCCGTTGCCAATCGAACAAGCGGCAATTGACCCCGCTAAGCATGGCACTACCTGATGAGGCCATCAATATCCTTGTGATGGCCTCATTTTATGCAAAAATTTATACTAGAAAGAGAAAGACCGGAGGCTGAACGTGCCGACAATCAATCAAATGATCCGCAAAGGACGCAAGAACAAAAAGGCGAAGAGCAAGGCTCCCGCTTTTCAGTTCACCTTGAATACCTATAAACAGCGTCGCGTACGCCAAGATAAGGGCGCGCCGCAGAAGCGCGGGGTGTGTACGGTGGTCCGTACCATGACGCCGAAGAAGCCGAATTCAGCCCTGCGCAAGATCGCGCGTGTGCGCCTCACAAACGGTATCGAAGTGACGGCCTACATCCCCGGCGAAGGTCATCAATTGCAGGAACACTCGGTAGTATTGGTCCGCGGTGGACGCGTGAAAGATTTGCCCGGTGTCCGGTATCACATTGTGCGCGGCTCCCTCGACACGACCGGTGTCGCCAATCGGAAGCAAGCGCGTTCCAAGTACGGCGCGAAGCGCCCCAAGTAAATAGATGGAGAAGTGAAAGATGCGTAGAGCAAAACCCGAGCGACGGGAAATCCTTCCCGATATCCGCTACAACAGCGTGAACGTACAGACCATGGTGCAGCACGTCTTGAAACGCGGCAAGAAGAGCATTGCCATCGGTGTCATTTATGGCGCGATGGACTTGATCAAAGAGCGCACTGAGAAGAATCCTTTAGATGTCTTTGAGGGCGCTCTTAAAAACGTCTCGCCCGTGATGGAAGTACGCCCGCGTCGTGTCGGCGGTGCGACCTATCAGGTGCCAATGGAGGTTTCCTCCGATCGGCGCACCACGTTGGCAATCCGCTGGCTACTGGCCGCGGCGCACGAACGCTCAGGAAAATCCTTCCCCGATAAACTCGCCGGCGAATTGATCGACGCGTTCAACGAAACCGGTGCAGCGATCCGCAAGCGCGACGAAACCCACAAAATGGCGGAAGCCAATCGCGCATTTTCCCACTATCGCATCTAATTTAAAAATTTGACCCAGATAAGGTAACCACAAGAGAATGGCTCGCGAGTTTCCGCTTGAGAAGTATCGAAATATTGGGATTATTGCCCACATCGACGCCGGTAAGACCACGACGACGGAGCGTATTATGTTCTATACGGGCAAGACGCACCGTATTGGTTCTGTCGACGACGGAACGACTGTGACCGACTGGATGGTGCAGGAACGCGAACGCGGCATCACCATCGTCTCTGCGGCGGTCTCTGCCGAGTGGAAAGGCTATCAATTTAACCTCATCGACACGCCGGGACACATAGACTTTACCGCCGAGGTGCAGCGTTCCCTTCGTGTGCTGGACGGTGGAGTGGTGGTCTTTGACGCGGTGCAAGGTGTTGAGCCCCAATCCGAAACAGTCTGGCGTCAGGCGGATCGCTACGGCGTCCCGCGGATTTGTTTTGTCAATAAGATGGATCGCGTCGGCGCTTCCTTTGAACGAACAATTGAGACGATCGTTGATCGACTCGGCGCAAACCCGATCGCGATGCAAATCCCCATTGGGTTCGAGGCGACATTCAAAGGCGCGATCGATCTCCTTTCGATGAAAGCCGTTGTTTGGGAGGATGATCTCGGTAAGGAACCGATAATAACGGATATTCCAGCTGAAATGCAAAGAGACGCCGAGCAAGCCCGCGCAAAAATGGTGGAGAAGATTGCGGAACTTGACGACGATTTGACGACGAAATTCCTCGAAGGAAAGCAAATCAACATCGAGGAACTTAAAGCAGCTCTGCGTAAGGGTGTGATTAGCGTCAAAGCCGCGCCTGTTTTCTGCGGTTCTTCACTGAAAAATAAAGGCGTTCAGGTTCTATTGGATGCCGTCATTGATTATCTCCCATCCCCGGCGGATAAACCGATCATCACCGTATCGGTACCCGATGAACCGGAAAACACTTTTGAAATTGCGGCGCAGGATGATAGTCCTTTGAGTGCACTTGTATTCAAAATTGTCACGGATCCTTACGTTGGCCGCCTGGCGTATGTCCGCGTCTACTCCGGTGTCCTGAGCCAGGGTCAAACAGTTCAGAATACAACCAAGCGCGGCAAAAAGGAACGTATCGGCCGTTTGATCCGTATGCACGCTGATCGCCGGGAGGATGTGACAGAGATCCGTGCGGGTGATATTGGCGCTGTCCTGGGTTTCAAGGAGAGTTTCACCGGCGACACACTTTGCGATACGAAAGCGCTTGTTCTCGAAACGATTTCATTCCCTGAGCCCGTTATTTCCATTGCAGTCGAACCAAAAAGTTCTGCCGACCAGGAAAAAATGGGAGAAGCCCTCCGTAAATTGGCGGAGGAGGATCCTACACTCCACGTAAATTCTGATGAAGATTCCGGCCAGACCATCCTGAGAGGTATGGGCGAGTTGCACCTCGATATCATCGTGGACCGGCTATTGCGTGAATTTAGAGTCCAGGCAAATGTTGGGGCTCCGCGCGTGGCGTTCCGCGAATCCATTACCAAAACGGTCAAGGAAGTTGATTACAAGTACGCGAAACAATCTGGCGGTAAGGGGCAGTATGGGCATGTTGTATTTTCCCTGGAGCCGGGCGAGCGCGGAAGCGGAATCGTGTTCGAAAATAAAATTGTCGGCGGTGCCATTCCCAAGGAGTTCATTAATCCCATTGAAAAAGGTGTCAAGGAAGCCGCGGATAGCGGCGTTCTTGCCGGATATCCCGTTGTGGATATCAAGGTCACCTTGTTCGACGGTTCCTTCCATGAGGTCGACTCAAGTGAAATGGCGTTCAAAATGGCGGCGATTCTAGGCTTCAAAGAAGGGGTTCAAAGAGGAAATCCTATTTTACTCGAGCCGATGATGAAGGTTGAAGTCGTCGTGCCAGAGGAGTATCTTGGCGATGTAATGGGTCAGATCAACAGCCGGCGAGGTTTGATCCAGGGAATGGAAGTACGATTGGGTAATGCCCAGGCAGTCCGTGCAATGGTTCCGCTCGCTGAAATGTTCGGGTATGCGACGCAGCTCCGTTCTGCAACTCAAGGACGCGGCGTATTTAATATGGAATTTGACCACTATGCACCTGTTGCAAAATCGGTCGCAGAAGAAATTTTGAAAGCCTAACTCGTTTTTATATCAAGGAGAGACAGACATGGCGAAGGAAAAGTATGACCGGAGCAAGCCGCATCTGAACGTGGGGACGATGGGGCACATCGACCACGGGAAGACGACATTGACAGCGGCGATCACGAAAGTGGCTGCGCTGTTGGGGCAGGCGGAGTTCAAGGCGTACGATCAGATCGACAATGCGCCGGAGGAAAAAGCGCGTGGGATCACGATCAACATTGCGCACGTGGAATACCAGACGACGAAGCGGCACTATGCGCACGTGGACATGCCTGGGCACCGCGACTACATCAAGAACATGATCACGGGAGCGGCGCAGGTGGACGGGGCGATCCTGGTGGTGGCAGCTCCGGATGGGCCGATGCCGCAGACGCGGGAACACGTGCTGTTGGCGCGGCAGGTGGAAGTGCCATCGATCGTGGTGTTTCTGAACAAAGTGGATCAGATGAACGATCCCGAGTTGTTGGAACTGGTCGAGTTGGAACTGCGCGAGTTGCTGAACGGGTACGGCTTCCCCGGCGACACGACCCCGATCGTGCGCGGGTCTGCCAAGGCGGCGCTGGATTCCTCGAGCACCGATGCGAACGCCCCCGAGTACGAGTGCATCAAGGAACTGCTGCGGGTGGTGGATGAGTACATCCCTGAACCCAAGCGTGAGATGGACAAACCGTTCATGATGGCGGTGGAAGATGTGTTCTCGATCAAGGGACGCGGCACCGTGGTGACGGGACGCGTGGATCGCGGCGTCGCCAAGAAGGGCGACCCGATCGAGATCGTGGGATTGCGCGAAACGAAATCGTCGGTGATCACCGGCACCGAAATGTTCCACAAAGAGTTGGACGAAGTGGTGGCGGGCGACAATGCCGGCATACTGCTGCGCGGCATCGAGCGCGAAGATGTGGAGCGCGGGCAGGTGTTGGCCAAACCCGGGTCGGTGACCCCGCACAAGAAGTTCCTGGCTGAAGTGTACGTGCTGAAGAAGGAAGAGGGCGGGCGGCACAAGGCGTTCTTCAGCGGGTATCGACCGCAGTTCTACATCCGCACGATGGATGTGACCGGCAACATCGAGTTGCCGCAGGGTGTCGAGATGGTGATGCCGGGCGACAATGTGAACCTGACCGTCGAACTGATCGTCCCCGTCGCCCTCGAACAGGGCTCCAAATTCGCCATCCGTGAAGGCGGTCTCACCGTCGGCGCCGGTGTCGTCACCAAGATCATTGAATAGGAAATGGCATGACCAAACAAAAGATCCGCATCCGCCTCAAAGCCTACGATCACCGAGTGCTCGACTCAACCGCAAAGCGAATCGTCGAAACTGCCGAGCGCAGCGGCGCGCATGTTGTGGGTCCTGTACCCTTGCCAACCAAGACCGAACGGTTTACAATACGGCGCTCGACATTCATAGACAAGGACTCGCACGAGCATTACGAGATACGCACGCACAATCGTCTTATAGACGTACTCGACCCGGATTCCAAGACGATCGATATGTTGATGAGACTATCTCTGCCTGCGGGCGTGGATATCGAAATTAAAATATAGTTGGTCGTACTCGAGAGTAGAGACCGCAAGTTAAATCTCTGCTCTCGATTTTCGCCAGCGCAAGAACGATACTGCCCGGGATCACAAAATCCTGAGCGTCCCGACAGGTCGTTTACTGCGTTGTTCGGAGATGATGCAGCCCAAGCCCGGGCTGACAGTCTCGCAAAATATTCTGAAGGAGAAAATCGAGCATGTTAAAAGGGCTTATTGGAAAGAAGATCGGCATGACCCAGATCTTCGATGAGCAAGGCGTCTCGTATCCCGTGACGATCATCGAAGCTGGGCCATGTT
>CAZFDL010000043.1:0-7453 GCA_964517905.1 uncultured Anaerolinea sp.
CCCGCGCAGGAAATTCTGGGCCGCGGGTTCAATCCGTTGGAGGAGAAATAATGCTCCTCAAATAAAAAAGACCACCTTGCGGTGATCTTGAGTGCCGAGGGAGAGATTCGGACTCTCGACCAAGGGCTTATGAGTCCCCTGCTCTACCACTGAGCTACCTCGGCGCGGGCAAAGCGCCGCAAATAGTACTATGGGAGATAGGGTTTGTCAACGCAACAGAAAAATTTACAGAGTGGGATATAATCAGCCAAGGAGCCGCTTGAGACATGAAAATCCTGGTCCTCAACAATGATTTGATGGAACGCACCGTCATCCAACATGTGTTGCAGGTGAACGGTCACGAGATCGTCAACGCCGAGAACAGTGACACAGCGCTGTACCTGCTCCAGAACGGGGATATTCGATTCATCATCGGAGATCGTTCCAACACAGACATGGACGAAAAAGCGTTCATCCGCAAAGTGCGCGAGACGAAACCGCCTTATTACGTATACATCCTATTGATCACCGCCAAAGTGCAGGATGCCGACGTGACCACGCCGCGCCTCGGCGCAGATGATTACCTCAATAAGCCGATCGTCCCTGCAGAGTTGAAATCGCGCGTGCACATCGGCGAACGGATTCTTGCCCTCGGAGACAATCTCGTCCACGCGAAAGACACGCTCGAAAACCTCGCGATGGTGGATACCCTGACCGGCGCTCTCAACCAGATCGCATTCATGATCTTCTCGCGCGGTGAACTCGAACGCGCACGCCGCTCCCAGGCTCCGCTGAGCCTGATCGCCTTCGATGTGGATAACTTCAAAGCCACCAACGAAAAATACGGGCGCAACATTGGCAACGATGTGCTGACCGTGATTGCGCAGGGCATCCGCGAGAAGAGCCGACCCTACGACGGGCTGGGACGCTTCGAGGCGGACACCTTCCTGCTCATCCTGCCCGGCGTCATCGGCGCCGACGCGGAAAAGATCGCCGACCGCATCATCAAGGGCATCGCCAATACCCGCATCTCCATGCTCGATGGCACCGAGTTGAAGGTCACTTTGAGCGCCGGCATTGTCTCCTCGGCGCGCGTCACCGTTTCCACGGACATCGACGCGCTGGTCGAACGCACGAAGGAGGCGGTCTCGATGGCGAAACGCGAGGGGGGAGATCAAATCCACACGATCTACGTGTAGAACTACGAACCGAAAAACTGCAGGAGGAACAACGCGACCATCCCCGCAAGGATGGTGATCAGCGTATTCTTGCTGACCCACGCGACGATCACCGCCAGCAACCCCGCCAGCAGGCGATAATTTTCCAGCGCAAGATGCAGCTCACCGGAGCGCATGAATAATTCGGGGAAAACAATGGCGGATAACACAGCCGGGGGAACGTAATGCAATGCCTTGCGCATCGTTTCCGGGACATGGAGCCGGCCGAACGCGTAGATGAACGAGAAGCGCATCCCGAACGTGATCAACCCACCCAGCAACATGACAAGCCAGATATTCATTTCTTCTCGCAAGGACCACTACCGATTCTTTGCATGGTTACTCGTCCAAAGTTCGGCGCAGGTTGGCTTGGATAGGCAGATCCTTCCTCGGTTTCATGTTCGAGCTGCCTTCCAAAAATGTTCCGACGGCAATGCCGACCAACGCGGCCGCGATCAAACCCAGCTTGTACGGGAGTGAATAGGCGGCAAGCGCGACGCATCCCGCCGACAACGCCGCGGCGATGGCGGGACGATTCTTCAGTACCGGCACGACCATGGCGATGAACGTCAGCGGAAGCGCGAATTCCAGCGACCACGACTCAGGAATCGCCGCGCCGAGGAAAATGCCCAGCGCGGTGCTGGTCTGCCAGGTGACCCACAGCGCGAGCCCCGCGCCGAACAGGAACCAGTGGCTGTGCGCTTTCACTCCCTCGTTCTCATAGTGGATAATGCCCGGGGCATACGCCTCGTCGGTGAGCAGGTAACTCAAGAGTGCCTTCCACCGCGTCGAAAGAGAGGCAAGATGAGGCGCGAGCGAAGCGGAGTACAACATGTGCCGCAGGTTCACCACGGCGATCGTCAACACGATGACGAAACCCGGCGCGGAATCCTTTACCAGTTGCGTGGTGATGAATTGCGCCGACCCCGCGAACACCATCGATGACATCATCTGCGCCGCGGCGGTGGAGAGCCCCGCGCCGAGAGCCAGCGCGCCATAGATCATGCCGAACGGGAAGACCCCGATCAGCAGGGGAATCTCCGCGCGAACCCCCGCCCAGAAGTACTTTTTCTTTTCGCTCATGCTGCTCCGAGAATGAGGCGCGCCGCACGTTGACCGCTCTCGACCGCGCCTTCCATGAATCCCTGAATGGGAGTTGCGTGCTCGCCGGCGAAGAACAGCCGACCTGCCGGTTGGAACAATGTTTCCCAATGTTTCATCACATCGCCGGGCGCGAGCGCCATGTACGAGGCGCGCGTGAACGGTTCGTTCAGCCATGCGATCGTGGATACATTTTCGATCCACGTTGACGAGCCGGGAAAATGTCGTTCGATCTCGGCGACGGCGGTCTCGATCCGCTCTTCATCGCTCAGCGCGGAAAGCGCCGCGCCGGGTGCGCCACCCGTGTAGGCAGTGAGGATACCGCGTTCGTGTTCGAAGTGGCTTGTGGCATGCCAGGTCATCACGATAGGCGCATCGGTGGTCAGCCTGCCCGACCAGCCGCGTTCGTTCCAGAATCGTTTGCGGTATTCGATCATCACCTTCGTCACCGCGCCGTAGGAAATCTCGTTCACGAGTTGCTCGTGCGCGGCGGGCAGCGAGGCATGGAAATCGATCAAGCGCGCGGTCGTCAGCGGCACGGCAAGGATGGCAAAATCAGAATCAAGCGTCACGTGTGAACCGGCCTGACGATAGGTCACAGCCACCCCGTCCGCATGGAGGCGGATGGATTCCACAACCGCGTCAAAGCGCAGATCGGGTAACGCATCGGCGAGCGCGCGGGGAATCTGGTCGTTGCCGCCCAACACGCGCAGACTCGGCTTGCGATCTGTTTCGAAATAATACATCTTCGCGTTGCGACACAGGTCGAGCAGCGACAGGCGCTCCGGCTCGCAGGTATATTCGGAGCGGATGTGCTGGGCAAAATATTGCTTCGCGAACGGATGTACATCCAGCGACTGAATCCAATCGCGGGCGGATTGCGCATCGAGCCGCGCCGCTTCGCGCCCCAACTGGGGCTGGTATGAATCGGTGATGAATTGACTCAACCCGGCCAGAAATTCCCATTCGCGGTCCACCTCATCCGCAAGGTTGAAACCCCACACACGGGTATCGGTGAGAGGTCCGGCTTTGCCGCCGAAGGAAGCCCAATCTTTATCGCCGCCCCGCCAGCTTGTTGCCGGCGCGAGTTTCAGGTTGAACTGTTTCGCCAAGGCGATCAGGCGCGTGTGACTCTCTTCGATAAATTCGCCGCCGCCCTCGGCAACCAACCCCTTTGAAAATTCGCGGACCGTATACACGCGCCCGCCCACGCGGTTCCGCGCCTCAAGCACAGTCACGTTCCACCCGGCGCGATGCAAGTCATACGCGGCGGAAAGACCGGCGAGCCCTGCGCCAATCACGATGACAGTTTTATTTTGCGTCATGTTTTAAGTATAGCCGGGAATATTCCCCTACATCAATTGGTTCCATCGCAATGACAGGAAGAACGCGAGGAGAATCAACAACACCGCAAGAGCATTGAACAGCGCGCTGATCTCCGTGGTCTCGCGCGTCACGACCAGATAGGTCGGCAGGTTGCTGAATACATTTTGCAGTTCGCCGGCACTGGCCGCGTAATAGTAGGAGCCGCCCGTCAAATCTGCAACCAGTTTGAGTGTGGTTTCATCGATTTGCAGACGGTGATCCCGTGAGCCTAGTGATGGCGCAAACCCAAACCCCTGGTAATCGTATTCATCGCGAAACAGGTCACCGCAATCGAGGAAGGATTGGTCGGTGGCAGTGCCAAACCCGATGGTGTACACGCGAATCCCGCGTGCGAGCGCCTCACTGGCGGCAGTGAACGGCGAGGGTCCCGCATTGCTCGAACCGTCGGTGAGCAGGACGATGATGTGAGGCGCGAATTCTCCTTCGGGGACGGGCTGCACGGATGCATCAAACTGCGTTGGCGCGATTCGATCATCGATCTCTGCGATCGCATCGATCGACCGCAGGATGGCGCTCCCGATCGCGGTCCGGCGCGCCGGCGTGAGATTGGTGATCGCGTTGGCAAGCAGGGTCTTGTCCTTGGTGGGCGGCTGCACCAACTCAGCAAAGCCGGCGAACGCGACCACGCCGATCTGCGTGCCTTCATTCTGGCTTTGGATAAAATCGATCGCGGCTGCCTGCGCGGCTACCAAACGGTTTGGGGGAATATCTGTGGAACACATGCTTCGTGATACGTCGAGTGCAAGGATGATCGTGGCGCGATTCGACGGGACGATAAGTTCCGCCGTCGGTCGCGTCAGGGCAAGGATCAAACTCGCCAGCGCAAGCAGGAAGAGGACGAACGGCAAATGCCTCCGCATCCAGGATTGATGCGATGCCGCTTCCTTCACCAAGGACAAACTCGAATAGCGGATGACAAAACGCCGGCGCCGGCGCAGAATCCAAACATAGGCAGCCACGATGAGCGGGAGTAGGAACAGCAAAAACAGCGAGGAGGGCCACAACATGCTCATAGCACACGTCCAAACCCGAGGAGCGAGATCGCGCCTCCGACCAGAAAGAGCAGGATACCCAACGCGGAAAGGATCGCCGTGATTTCCATTTCCTCAGAACGGACGGTTAACTTCGGTTCGAGGTCATTGTAGATTTTTAGCAGTTCATCCTCGTTTCCGGCATTGTAATAAACTCCGCCGGTGATTTCCGCGATCGTTCGCAACATCGGTTCATCCAACCGCGAGTGGACGATAAAGCCTTCCACGAAGATGGTCGCACCTTCAGACGTGCCAATGCCCACCGTGTAGATGCGCACGCCGAAATCCGCGGCGAGGTCGGCGGCGAGGACCGGGTCGGGTTCCTGATTGTTCTCGCCATCGGTCAGCAGCACGATAGCCGAAGATGGGTACCAACCTTCGGGAACCGAACCCGGCTCCGGCGAGGTTTGATCCGAAATGTCGGCGGTGCTCAAAAAAGGACGGTCGCCCGCGTTTACTACAATGGTGTTCAACGCGACGAGAATCCCGTTGCCGAGCGAGGTTCCGCGTCGCGGTACGAGTCGCTCGATCGTATCGATCACATCGTCGCGTTCGCTGGTCGGCGATTGAACGCTGATACCGCCGTCGCTGAAGGCGACCACGCCGACCTTCACGCTGGCCGGCTGGTTATCCACAAATTCCAGCGCGGCGGTCTTTGCGGCTTCCATGCGCGTGGGTTTCAGGTCTTCCGCAGACATGCTCCCCGAAACATCGAAGAGGAGGATGACCGTGCCTTCGATCCTTGGCAGACTGATCAATGATTGCGGTCGCGCAAGGGAAAGGATCAGGATCGTTATACCGATGAGAAAAATAATTACGGGCAGCCGGCGTTGCATCGATCGACTTCCCGTGGAATCCTGCAACACGGCGAAATTCCCGAAGCGCGCGGCGGCGGTGCGTTTCTGTTTTTGGATTCGCAGGTATAGCAAAACCAGTAATGGAATGCACAAGAGCAGATAGAGGAGGGAAGACCAGATGAATGACATTGGATAGGCTCGAGCCGCCGAGAGCAACGACTTATTTTCTAACCTGCTGCCTGTGCCTGGCAAATCGTACGATGGCGCGCACCAGATCGTCTTCGGTCGAAAGCGGAAGAACATCCACGCCGGCGCGTTTGAACGCGGCGTTAAGGTCCAGCTCCCGTTTTTGCGCGGCGGCAAAGAATTTTTTACGAAACGTTAAATCGTGCGTATCCACGAACATTTGCGCGCCGGTCTCGGCATCTTCCATCACCACCATGCCCACATCCGGCAGCTCCTCTTCGCGCGGGTCGAACAATCGGACGGCGATCACTTCGTGGTGCTGACCCAGCAAACTCAGCGAACGTTCCCAGCCCGGCTCGCTGATGAAATCGGAGATGACGAACACCAGCGAACGCCTTTTGATGGAATGCAGCGCGCCTTCGAAAAACGGCTTGAGATTCGTGAACGACGAACGCGGCATGCGCGGCTGTTTCGCCATGTCGTTGATCAGCCGCAACACCTGAAGCTTTCCGCCTCGCGCCGGGACGGTATGCTGGATCCCGTTCCCGAACATCATCGCCCCCACGCGGTTGCCGTGACGCGTCAACAACCTGGCAATGACCGCCGCAAAATCAATGAGCATCGTTCGTTTTTGGTTTTGCGTCGTGCCAAAATCCATCGAGGGACTCAAATCAAGCAGGAACCACGCGGTGAGCTCGCGGTCTTCATGGTATTGCCGCACGTACGGAGAATTCATGCGCGCGGTAACGTTCCAATCGATGTAGCGGATGTCGTCGCCGGGCTGGTATTCGCGCAGGTCGGCAAAGTCGACGCCAAAGCCGTAGAACAGGGTGCGATAATCGCCCTGCAACAGACCGTCGAGGCGGCGGATGACGTTCCAATCGAGCCGGAGCAGAACCTGCTCAGGCGTTGCTGCCAACGTTGACATGTTCATGCAAAGGCACTACAGGGATGGGGATGCGGTCAAGGATCTTGTTCAAAAGGGTATCGCCCGTCACGTTGTCGGAGAGGGCCTCGTACGATAAGACAATCCGATGACGCATCACATCGAGAGCCATATCGAGCACATCCTGGGGCAGGGCGTAGTTCCGTCCGCGCACGAAGGCAAGCGCGCGCCCGGTAAGGATCAAATTGATCGAAGCGCGCGGGCTGGCGCCGAACATGATGTATCGTTCGAGTTCCTTCAAACCCACATCGGAGGGCTTACGCGTGGCGGTCACCATGCGGACGGCATATTCCATCAACGCGGGGTCGACATATACTTTGTCCACTTGCTTTTGCAGCGCAACCAGTTGGTCGGTTGTCAACACTTTTTGCACGGCTTGCAATGCGGCGGTCATCCGCTCCACGATGACGAACTCCTCCGTCGAGGAGGGGTAACCAACCAACACCTTGAGCATGAAGCGGTCCACCTGGGCTTCGGGGAGCGCGTACGTTCCCTCCGTCTCGATGGGATTTTGGGTCGCCAATACCAGGAACGGATTTGGAACCTTGTGCGTCTCGCGCCCGATGGTCACCTGGCGCTCCTGCATCACTTCGAGCAACGCACTCTGCACTTTGGCGGGGGCACGGTTGATCTCATCGGCCAGCAACAGGTTCGTGAACACAGGACCCAGTGAAGTATCGAATTTGCCGGTCTTCTGGTTATAGATGCGCGTCCCGATCAAATCGGCAGGGACAAGATCAGGCGTGAACTGAATGCGCTTGAATTCCCCGCCAATGCACTCGGCAAGAGTCTTGATTGCCATCGTCTTCG
>CAZFDL010000043.1:7463-17706 GCA_964517905.1 uncultured Anaerolinea sp.
TGTCCGCGGGCCAGCAGCGCGACGATCATCCGCTCGAGCAAATGGTCCTGCCCGACAATGACCTTCTTCACTTCGTACAGGACCTTTTCCATCGATGTTCGGTTTTCAGACGAATTTTGTGCCATGGAATTCTCCAATCTTTCCGATTATGCCGGTCTCAATTGCGTGGACTCAACCACCGACATCAATTAATTCCGCATTTTTCCCGATTCTCGAGATCCTCAACTCCCTACGCTACAGTCGCCGAATACTATTCTCCACATCCCAACCGCTCAGTACGGCAGTGAGCCCATCCCGCCGGTCGCCGTACCGATCGGCACGGCAAAGCCGATGCCCACAAAGAAACTGTCGGTAGTTGGGTTCAGGATGCCTGTCACAATTCCGATTACGTGCCCCCTACGATTGAGCAACGGTCCGCCGGAATTACCGGGGTTGGCCGCGGCGTCGAATTGGATCAGCCCCCCGATGACAACGTCACTGTTCGGCACATGGAACGTGCGGTCAAACCCTGAGATCACGCCTGCACTGAACGACCACGGCAAGCCGAACGGGTTTCCAACCACATATGCCTCGTCACCGACGCGCATCGCGTCCGGATTGCCTAATGTTGCCGGGTACCATTCGCGGGGTAACACCGCCGGTTGAAGGACGGCAATATCAATTTCAGGCTGGGCCAGAACCAGGAAGGCGGGTGATTCCGTCCCGTCTGCAAAAATGACCTTGATCTGCGTAGCGGTCGAAACAAGGTGCAGACTGGTGAGAATCTCGCCTGCATCGTTGACGATCACGCCGCTTCCGAACGCAGACCCATCTTCACTTGCCGCATTCGTCTCGTCTGTCTGGATCGCGACCAGCGACGGCGCGATTAGCTGATACACATCCGCTGAAAACGCCGCGCGCGGCGTGGCAGAGGCAAGGGCACTTGCCACCACAGCATTCACATCATTTGCAGTTATCTGGTTGGAGGGAAAAAGCAGATTATAGAGAAAGAACGCAAGGAACGCGGCAAACACGCCCGAAGCGAACGGAAATATTTCCTTCACACGATCCCGTAAACGCTTTCTACCTGCTGGGTCCGGCTCGTTCATGGTCATGTCATTATACAGGCAGACGTTTCGCAAGCCGGAAAACTAACCATACTCTTAAACGCTTGTTACAATTGGCACATGCAACTTGTTGAACGAATTGCGAAGATATTCAACGACACTTACGGTTACAAGCCTGCACACATTGCGCGTGCGCCCGGTCGGGTAAATATGCTCGGTGAGCATGTGGATTACAACGATGGAGTCGTCGTGCCCGCCGCCATCGACCGCGCAACGCTCATAGCGTTCTCGCCTGCTGAAACGATTCATTCCTCCATTTCAGCTGTGGACCTGAACGAGCGGGCTTCATTCTCCCCTCAATCGCTCGCGACAAAATCACAAACCGATTTATCCCCCCTCCCCGATTGGGCGCATTACCCCGCCGGTGTGATGTGGAGTTTGCTCGAAAATAAACTGGAAGTACCCGCAATGAACGCCGTGTTCGCTTCGAATGTGCCGCGCGGCGCGGGCTTGAGCTCATCCGCATCGGTGGAGATGGCATTTGCGATCGCGTGGCAAACCCTCGGCGGCTGGACTCTCCCGCCTATGCAACTCGCACTGCTCGCACAACGGGCAGAGAACGAATACGTTGGCGTAAAGAGCGGCATCATGGACCAGTTCGCGTCCGCGTGCAGTGTGGAGGGGAGATTGCTCATGCTCGATTGCCGATCACTGGAATGGAAGACTTTGCCCCTGCCCGATCATGTTTCGATCGTGATCGCGGATACGACCGTACGCCGCAAACTGACCTCCGGCGAATACAACAACCGCCGCGAGGCGTGCGAGGAGGCGGTGAGATTATTGCAACAGCGCATGCCTGAGATTCAGTCCTTGCGGGATGTGAGCGTGGAGGATCTCGATCGGTTTGAAACGCATCTTCCACCCGAGGTTGCGCGGAGAGCGCGTCACGTGGTGGAGGAGATCGCCAGGGTAAAGCAGGCTGAACGGTCGCTCGAAGCGGGCGATGTGCGCGGTTTTGGCGCCTTGATGAATGAATGTCAAATAAGCCTGCGTGATCTGTACGAAGTCTCGTCGCCCGAACTGGACGCGATGACGCACATCGCGCAATCGCTCGACGGTTGTTACGGCGCGCGGCTCACCGGCGCAGGTTTTGGCGGCTGCACGGTGAACTTGGTTGAAAAGAATCTTGCCGGGGATTTTTCAACCGCGCTTGCTAAACAATTCCGAGCCGAGACTTCGCTCATGCCGGACGTGTTTATCACCCACCCTTCAGCGGGCGCGGCGTTGATACTTTAGATCACTTATTCGTCGTGCCGCCATCAAGCCACTCTTCACTTCTTTTTCTGCTGATATCGCTGGTAGACGCGCTTCCAGGCTTCCGTCGGGGAATCGGGTCTTGTCTTCTTGTGAACATCTTTGCTGAGGTGGAAGGCAAAATCCTCCAACAAGGCAGAAACAGATTCGTTCGGTTTTTCATGCACGGGGGGTTGCCCCAAATTGATGGCATCCACGAACAGGTCGCGCACATAGGGGATCGTTGCCAGCGCCGGTCTGTGAACGGCGGCTTCGATCTTCTCTTTCGTCAGGGTGGATTGTGGAAATGGCGCGCTCAAAACCAATTTGACCCTGTCTTTTTCATACCCAAGCTTTTCGTAGGTATCCAATGCTGCGATCACAGCGCGAATAGAAGCCATATCCGGTGAGGCCACCAGAAGGATGACATCGGCAACATCGAGTGCTTGAATGGCTAATTCGCTGAAATCGTGCGGCAGGTCGGCGATGACATAATGGTATTGATCCTTGATCAAATTCAGCGCGGTGCCGAGCGTTTCACCTCGAAATGTTTCGGCTTCGGCAGGGAACGTTGGCGCGGCAATAAAATGCAAACCACTTTCGTGGCTGCCGATGATCGACCCCAGGGCGTCCGAATCCAATTCGCCCCCCGGTAGATGCGCAACATCTGCCCAGGTGCGTTTGAGGGTCATGTTCAGCATGAGAGCGACCTGACCCGCCGTCATGGTGAGATCGAGCAGTATGGTAGGCTGGCGCCACAAGGAGAATAACCCAACTCCCAGATTGACCGCCAGGGTGGAGCAACCGGTCCCTCCGCGCAGGCTGTGGACGGCGATCATACGAGCCTGTTCGCCCGTCGGCTGCACTCCGGAGGATCGGACGGCTTCCACGCGGCGAAGAAGCGCTTGCACCCTCCCCACGAGTTCGGCACCTTCGAACGGCTTGGTGAGGTGATCATCGGCGCCCGCTTCGAACGACATGAGCTTGTCCTGCAAGCCCGATTGTGCCGTAAGTACGAGGATGGGGGTCGCGGCAAACTGAGGGTCTCGACGCAAGGTGCGGGTGACCTCATAACCATTCGCGTCGGGCATCATCACATCGGTGATGATAATATCGGGTTTGAGGCTGCGCGCCTGGGCGATGCCGGTCTTGCCGTTATCGGCAAAGTGCATCTCCCACTGAAGCGGGGCAAGCGCGCGCGCCACCAGTTGGTGGTTGATCGGCTCATCGTCAATTACAAGGATGCGGGTCATGTTCTCTCCTAAACGCTAATAGCCATTCGCTGAGAGGAACGCGTCAACGCGATCGGCTTCCGCCTTCAAATGCAAAACGAGCGACGGCGCGGAGGTCAGGTCTTCGCGTTTACAGATCTCCTCCAAATGAAGGGCGATCTCTGATATCGGGGTGGCGCTGAAATTCAACGAAACACCTTTAAGGTTGTGCGCAAGCCGGGCGAGTTGATTTGTATCGCCGGCCTGCAAGGTTTCTTCAATTTCTGTCACGCGTTCCATCAGGTGGCTTTTGTATTCCTTGAACATTTTATGCATGAATTCGCGGTCGCCATCAAAGCGCGGCAGTGCCGCATCGAAATCAATGGGAGGAGCATCAGACCGAGCCGCCCGCCACAGCCCCGGAGTCTCGTCCGGTTTGGCGCGAGGAGCGGTAGAGACGGCCTCACCGAACAAGCCGTCGTCCATGGGGTTTACGAAACCGCTCTGATCGTGCGAATAATCCTGAACGGGCTTGATCGCATCCTTCATGTCGGCGGGAAGTTGAACCCAGCGATCCAGCGCGCTAAATAATACCTTCGGTTCGAGCGGCTTGGCGACATAATCGTCCATGCCTGCAGCGAGACATCGTTCCCGGTCGCCCTGCATGGCGTGCGCGGTCATCGCAATGATGGGGATATGTCCTCCGGATTCCCGTTCGAGCTCGCGGATCTGCTGCGTAGCTTCAAAGCCGTCGACCTCGGGCATTTGAACATCCATAAGAACCGCATTGTACTGCTGTGACTGAACCTTTTTAACAGCCTGTTCGCCGTTGTCGACTGCATCCACGGAGTAACCGGCCTTTTGCAGCAGGATGAGCGCCAGTTTTTGATTGATCGGGTTGTCTTCCGCGAGCAAGATCCGCAATCCGAGCTTTCGTTGTTCTGCCAGCACATGCCTTGTGATCAGTCCGGGCTCGCTATCCTCTTCACGGTTAAGCACCGCGATGATGGCATCGAAGAGCATCTGCTGTTTTACCGGTTTTAGCAAATAACCGGCACAACCCAAGGATTCCATACGGGCGCCATCTCCGCGCTGACCCATGGAGGTCAGGACGATGATCTTCACATCCTTCACGGCCGGGTCGCTTTTGATGGCCCGCGCGGTTTGCTCGCCGTCCATGCCGGGCATTTGCATATCGAGCAATACCACATGGTACGGATCGCGGGCGCGCTGAGCGTTTCGCAGAACCTCCAGCCCCTTCGCTCCGCTGGAGACGGAATCCACGCGCGAGCCTAGCGCTTCCACGTTCTTTGTAAGCACCACGCGATTGGTCTGGTTGTCATCCACGATGAGAATGCGCGCCTGGGTCAAATTGACCGGACCAAGCGTAAGGGGTCCTGTGACCGGCTTCTTGCGCGGCTGTCGCTCGAATGTGAGATCAAACCAGAAAGTGCTTCCGATACCGGATGAACTCTCCACCCCGATTCTTCCGCCCATGGCCTCGACCAGTTGACGGCTGATCGCAAGTCCCAAACCGGTGCCGCCATACTTTCGCGTGGTGGAGCCATCAGCCTGAGTAAAACGGTCGAAGATCGCCGCCTGGCGCTCGGCAGGAATGCCAATGCCGGTATCCTGCACCGCAAAGCGGATGACTGTATGGGTCTCGCTCTCCTCGATGGGTTCCGCGCGAATCACCACCTCACCCTGATGCGTGAATTTGATCGCATTGCCAACGAGGTTGACAAGGATTTGGCGCAAACGTCCCGGATCCCCGCGCAGATCTGCGCTGATATCCGGATGGATCAAACACGCAAGTTCGAGGCCTTTCGTCTGGGCGCGCTGCGCAAGGGTGTACGCCACATCTTCGACCGCGTTGCGCAGGCTGAAATTAACCTTCTCGATCTCGAGCCTGCCCGCTTCGATCTTGGAAAAATCCAGGATATCGTTCAACAGCGTCAGCAAAGATTCCGCGCTATGGAGGGACGTTTGCAGGTAATCGCGCTGCTCCGCGGAAAGCGGAGTATCCAGCGCCAGCTCCAGCATGCCGATCACGCCATTCATGGGAGTGCGAATCTCATGGCTCATGTTCGCAAGGAATTCGCTCTTGGTGCGGCTGGCCTCCTCGGCTTGCCTGCGGGCTTGCACCAGTTCGGAAATATCATGGTAGATCGCGAGCGCGCCCACCTTTTCGTCCCCCACAATGACCGGCACACCGAGAATCTCCACATCAACCAACGAATGATCCTTGCGACGACGTTTGCCGAATGCATGCACTGTGGATTGCATGACCTGACGCGTATACTCCCGTGCCTCGGCATGAGTCTCGTCTGTGGTGATCAGCATATCGATTAAAACCCCTCGGACTTCGTCTTCCTTGTAGCCGTACAAATCTTCAAATGCCGGGTTGCATGAAATGACCTTCTCATCGTTATCGAGAACGACGATTGCCGCGGGGCTGTTCTGCACCAGCGACTCAAAGAACTCCTTCTGGCGCATCAGTTCCGCGCGCACTTTGCGGCGTTCGGTGATGTCATGCAGGATGAAGAATGTTTTTTGTTCCTCCCCTTCGCCGCCCAGAAAAAATGTATTCACTTCATACATACGCCCCAACCAGGAAAATTCTTGGTGGATGGTTTGCTTTCCCGGCAGCTCCCCCAACTCACGAACTCCAAATAGTTCGGTCAAGGACCTTCCGATCACACGATGAAACGGGATATTCAAGCGATCCACGACCGCGTGATTGCATCGGAGAACGCGACCTTCAGGGTCGGTCATGAACAACAGATCAGAGAACGAGTCGAAGACCGCCTCCCATTCCTTCTTAGCGTACGAGATGGTCTCTGAGAGGCTTTTCTGTAATCCCAGCAAGCCGCCCACGATGCCCAACACCACTGGGGCAAGGTCCACAACGTAAATGATCGGCTCGGTTTGATGCAGGTAAATTAGGGACCAGAGCGATAGAGGCAGGCTATTCTTGTCGATTTCGATCCAAAGACCCAGAAACACGAATGCGAATCCCCCGAGGAATCCGATCATGGCATATTTTCGTACTGTAGGAGTTCGTAGCCAGTCCATTGTTACTCCAAACAAATGCACGGGCGCAGGAATACACGACCGGTTTGGAGTATAGCACACGGCCTCTCATAAAGAGTGCGAGCAACGCGCGCACAAACTGGCAAAACCGTTGCAAATGGAAACAGCTACGCGTAGATCGACAGGCTGTTTGATTATTTCGACACTTCGGTCAGATATTTCATCGCTGCTTCGAACAATACGGCTAATCCCTTTTGTGCGGGATGCAAATCCCTCGCCATACGCCACTCTCCACCAGAAAGCTGATCGGCAATGGCAAACATCGCCGCCCCCGACAAATGGTTCGCCTTCGTCACCGCCAGCATCGCCGCGGCTTCCATATCCACCGCAAGGACTCCCTGCTGTTGATGTTCAAGCACATCCTTGCGCAACTCACGGAACGGCGCATCGGTTGTCCACGTGATGCCGAGCGTATGTGGACTACCTTGCCTGGCGAGAACATCGCTGATGCCGCGCGTGGGCGCTTCAGACGATTCCACAGTTGGGGCTTGATGAAGATAGTGTTGAGAAACCCCTTCTCCTCGAATCGCGCTGGTTGAAATGACCAGACTGCCGGTCGTCAATTCGGGTTGCAACCCACCAGCCATGCCGATCAACACAAAGTGCTTCACTCCCAGCGCGGCGAACTCGTCCGTCAGCCCACCGATGACCGGCGAACCTATGCCGAAGTTGGTCGAGAGGGCGATCTGGCCGTCCGTGCGTTTGAGGAGATAAAACTCGCCGAGGAAACCTTTGATTTGTTTTACAGAATGTTTTCGGAATACATAATCTGCCAGACTCTTTTGCGGCGCGAAGATCACGGCTCGCGGCGCGGGGAAATCGGGTAATTGTCCGTTGGCGCGGCGGTAAGCGAGAAGCGCTGATGGGGTGAGGATGGGATCGGAGGCGGAAGTCATATGAAATTTTCGTTGTTTTGCACGGGTGGGACGACGCCTCCCCTACTGCAAACTAGAATCATCGCCTGTATTATCTCACCGAATAACGCAGCGATGATGGCACCGTTCAAACCGTAGACCGAAATCAGCCCGAGATATAAAACCAGAAAAACGCCAAGGGATATTGCAGTGGCTTTCACCAACGTTGTTTCCTGTCTGCGGGCGATGAGGTCGTAGGAGATAAAAGAGGATACGGTGTATGGAATCAGACTCCAGCCCAGCAGGGACAACAATGGAATTGCGGTGGAGAATTCCTCTCCATAAATAATCAGAATAACCGGACGAGGAAACAGGGAGAGAAGAACTGCCATCAACAAGGTCAAGCCGATCAGAAAGACGAATCCTTTGCGAAATTTTTGTTTCGATTCAAGAGTTCCGCGTGAAATGACGGGCAATAATGCGCCGAGGATGGCGTAGTGCCCGAGTTTGAGTCCGTCCACAACGCGCGCGACAGCAGAGAAGATGCCTGTGGAAGAGTCGCCAAGGAGGGCGGAGACGGTCAACACGCCGAGGCGCTGCGAGAGGACGAGGAGGATCGTCAGCGCGGCGAATGGGAGAGTCAGTTTGAGAAGAGGAAAAATATCGTTAATCGGAAACAGGCGGAAATACGGGAGAGAGGCGCTGCAGATCCAGCAGGAAAAGGCCGCCATGAGGAGCTGCCCGATGAGGAGGTACAAGCAGAGAGTCCATAAATCCGAGGAAAGCAAAGCTGCAACGAGTTGAACGAATCCGTTGGCGAGGCTGAGAGACCATACCAAATCCATGCGTTCGAACGCGCGAAGTGACGCGGTGGCGATGGAGAATACGGAAAGAGGGAATAGGGAAAAAGAATAGATCAGAATTGGAGGGCTTGGTTCGAACAGAAGGGTTGCAAATATCCAAAGAGAAGAGAGAGCGAGTTGCAAGCCGAACGCGCGAGGCACAAGCGGGAAGATTTGCTTCGTGCGCGCCACTTCACGGATGATGTATGTGTCGGTGCCGAAGTTGGTGAAGGTATTGCCAAGGAGGACGAGCGCGGCGATGAAGGTGAATTGTCCGAAGGATTCAATGTCTAGGCGGCGGGCCAGCAGGGCGATGAAAAGAATTGCAAGCGCTTGCGCGGTGAGGCGGGCGAGGAGCAGGTGGAGGGAATTGCGACGGAGCAAATTCATTTATTACCGCCAAGCACGCGAAGCACCGTTAGAAAGCCTTTACTCTTTGCGGTGAAAATTATTTTCGCCGAAGAGTGACAATCGTGAAATCTCCCCAATATTTGAACGGATACCTTGACTCAACTGCATCATCGAGTTTGCTCAGGAGAGCGAACATGCGCGGACGTTTGAGGGCGAAGTCCTTGTTCGTGGCGGGAGGCGTGATAACCGATAGCGCGCGAACCGATTCGAATTGAAAGTCACTTCCCCATGCCTGCGCGACCTGAATCGGTTTGTAATAGTAAACAGGATAGTTGAGTCCCTCCTTGTACACCGTTGACTTGCCCGAGAAGCGACGCGTGGCAAGTTTGAATCGTCCGCGCAGGAGCATGGCTGATTCCCACAGACAGAACGGCGGCATGAGCGCCCAGATAACCCTCGCGCCGGGCTTTAGCAGAGGCCGAACTTCAGCGGCGACGAGTTTTAGATCAGCGACACAGTTCAACCCGCCGAAGTTGGAGAAGGTGCAATCGAATTGATTTTTTTCAAGTCGGTTGAGTTCTGTGTATGAGAGATGCTCGAACGTGGCGCGGGATTCCAAGCCGAGTTGTTTTGCTTTTTCCTGTGCGCGTTGCAACATGCCATCGGAAATATCCACACCGTGGACAGTGTATCCGTGCTGGGCGAACCAGAACGCGTCAGTGCCTGTGCCGCAAGCGAGATCCAAAATGCGGGAACCTTGCGGGAGCAGGGTTGTTACATGGGCATAGACCTTTTGCCGCATCCGCTGAAGGTTTGGGTTGTTCTCGATGAACTCGTCGTACTTGTCTGCATTACGGTTATACGCTTCGGCAACGGTTTCAAAGGAAGAACCGATTACACTGTTCGTCATATTACTCCTCAAACAGGTGGTTTCGATACGGACTTCGCCCTACTCAACCACCGAGGTATTTCTAAAACTCCTCAATTTCATTTCACTGCGCACAAGTCCCGCAAGGTTACGCGGGATGCTGACCAAACCTCTCATCGACGGTTTCCGCAAAGCCTTCCACGCGCGAAACTCATAATGGACTCGTCCATGCAGTATTTTGTAAAACTCCGTCGGAAAGGGACCGCGGTAGAGCATCGCCAGGTCATCCGAGTCGATCCAGTTTTGTTTTTCGCCCAGTTCCAACTTTACTCGCTCATAAAACTTCGTGCCGGGCAACGGATAGGACACGGAAATGCCGATATCATCCGGTGCGCACTCGCGCACCATCTTCAACGTCTTTTGCACATCCTCCCACGTTTCGCCGGGGTAGCCAAACTGCAAAAAGAATCCAACTTCGATCCCGTTCGCGCGCAACAGCCGCGCCGCGTTGGAAATATCCTCCACCGTGTCGCCCTTGTCCATCGCGTCGAGGATTCTTTGCGAACCCGACTCCGCACCGATCCACACCGTTTTGCATCCTGCCTTGGCGAGCGCAGGCGCGGTCTTCCCGTTGACCAGATCTGCGCGCTGCAAGCACTTGAATGGAATCACTGCATCCGCTTCG
>CAZFDL010000044.1:0-17197 GCA_964517905.1 uncultured Anaerolinea sp.
CCAAATGTGTGAAGGTTGCCACAGGCGCGGGATCGGAGTAGTCATCCGCAGGGACATATACTGCCTGCATGGATGTAATCGAACCAGTGCGGGTCGATGTAATCCGTTCCTGCAACTCGCCCATCTCGGTAGCCAGGGTCGGCTGGTATCCCACTGCAGAAGGCATACGTCCCAGCAATGCAGAGACTTCTGAACCAGACATGGAGAATCGGAAGATGTTATCGACAAAAAGCAAAACGTCCTTGCCATGATCGCGGAAATATTCCGCCATGGATAACGCAGTAAGCGCTACGCGTAAACGCACACCAGAGGGTTCATTCATCTGCCCGTATACCATGACAGTATCTTTCATGACTCCGGATTCGAGCATTTCTCGATACAACTGTGTGCCTTCACGAGTGCGTTCGCCCACCCCTGCAAACACAGAGTTCCCTTCATGCTCGGTGGCTACGGAGCGGATGAGTTCCATGATGATCACGGTCTTTCCTGTACCGGCTCCGCCAAAAATACCGGTTTTTCCACCTTTGGTGAAGGGCGCGATCAAGTCAATTACTTTTACGCCGGTTTCGAACACGTCGACCTGTGTGGTCTGTTCTTCGAACAGTGGTGCAGGACGGTGAATTGGATAATAGGTGGCAGCCTTCACCGGACCTTTTTCGTCGACCGGGTTTCCAAGGACATTGAAGATACGGCCCAATGTAGACTCTCCAACGGGGACCATGATCGGCGCGCCGGTAGCAAGCGCGGGCATGCCGCGTTGCAAACCATCGGTGGTATCCATCGCGACCGTGCGAACCCAATTCTTACCGATATGCTTTTGCACCTCAAGGACAAGCTTGCTCTGCCCGGGACGTTCGACATCGATCGCCTCGTACAGATCAGGAACTTCACCCTCAGGGAATTCCACATCTACCACGCCGCCCAAGATTTGCACTACGCGGCCGTTTGCTTTTGCCATGATTAATTTCTCCAATTATTTCCCGGCAAGCGCTTCTGCGCCTCCCACAATATCCAGAATATCGTTCGTGATACCCTGCTGACGAACCTTGTTATAAGCCAGCTGCAATGCAGCGCCGAGTTCCTTGGCGTTGTCTGTGGCATTGCGCATGGCGATCATGCGAGCGGCATGTTCACTGGCTTGCGACTCAAGAATCGCCTGGTATACCTGTAGCGCAGTGAAGCGCGGGATCATTTCATCTAGAATTTCATACTGACCCGGTTCATAATCATAGGGCGCTGTTGCCATACCGCGTTGTTGATCAAAGTTTTCCACCATGCCTTGTCGATCTTCCAGCGCCAGCGGTAAAAGTTTTTTGACAGTTGTCACCTGACGCGACATGCTTACAAAATCCGTATAAATCAAATAGACCTCGTCCACTTCCCCTTTTTCGAATGCATCCACTGCGAGGCGTCCAATCGCTGATATGTTGGTAAATTTGGGAGTCGCGGTCATGTTACTAAAATCTGCCAGAACGGGTTTACGCAGGCGGAGCAACAGGTCGCGCCCCTTACGACCCACGGTAATATATTTAACAGGGAGATGATATTTATCGAAACGGTTCAACACGTAACGAATGACATTTGTATTGTATGCACCCGCCAGGCCGCGGTCAGCGGTCATGACGATCACAAGTGTATTCTTAGGATCGGGTCGCTCGGTCAAAAGCGAATGTAATTTGCTGTATCCTGGTTGACCTGTCACATGAATGAGAACCTGCCAGGCCTTCGCAGCGTAGGATCGCGTTGCAGCCAGGGCTTGAATCGCCTTGCGGACTTTGGCGGCACTTACCGCTTCGAGCGCGCGCGTTACCTGCGAGATGTTCTGTACGCTCCGAATACGGAGCTTCATTTCACGAGAGGATGCCATTTGTTGTTCGTCTCTTCGTCGTTAGTCTACGCCTGCCATGCATTGCGGAAAGCTTCCAACGCCTTTACGAGATTTGTGCGGTTGGTATCCGTGATCGCTTTCTTCTCAACAATGTCCCTGACAACTTCAGGATGCGACGCTTCCATATAGGCAAGCATTTCTGCCTGCCACCGCATCATGTCATTGATGGAAACATGATCGGCAAAACCATTGGTGCCCGCAAAGATCGCCAACACTTGATGTTCAAGTGACATGGGTTGATATTGGGGTTGCTTGAGGAGTTCCTGCATCCGTTGACCGCGGCCAAGTTGCTGTTGTGTCGCTTTGTCCAAATCAGAAGCCATCAGTGCGAACGCTGCCAACTCACGATAAGCCGCCATATCCAAACGTAAACGGCCTGCAACCTGCTTCATGGCCTTTGTCTGCGCATCACCACCGACACGCGAGACAGATATGCCTACGTTAATTGCCGGGCGGATACCGGCGTTGAACAGGTTGCTCTCAAGAAAGATTTGACCGTCCGTGATCGAAATAACATTTGTGGGAACATATGCAGAAATATCACCTAGTAATGTTTCGATGATCGGCAGAGAAGTAAGCGAGCCGCCTGTGCCAGCGACCTTGATAATCTTGTGGTCCTCAGCGCCGCTCAATTGTTTCCGGTCCTGCTCGGCTTCGTCCTTCGAAACAGGACCCGTGTAAACCTTCCCATTCACCCCATCTTTTTCAGAAGCCAGAGTATTTTCATAATCATTTTTTACGATTACGTATTTATTTGCAAGCCGAGCGGAGCGCTCCAGCAAACGGGAGTGCAGGTAGAACACATCGCCGGGATAGGCTTCGCGTCCGGGCGGGCGGCGCAGCAGTAATGAAACCTGTCGATACGCCCAGGCATGTTTTGACAGGTCGTCATAAATGATTAGGGCATCACGTCCTGATTCCATGAATTCTTCGCCCATTGCCGTTCCAGAATAGGGAACGATATATTGCAACGCCGCGGATTCATCCGCCGCAGCAACCACTACGATGGTGTGTTCCATCGCACCGGCGCGTTCCAGAATGCCAAGCGTACGTGCAACCGCGGCTTTTTTCTGTCCGATCGCCACGTAAATACAAAACAGGTTTTTGCCTTTTTGGTTGATGATTGTGTCGATTGCAATCGCAGTTTTGCCGGTTTGCCGGTCTCCGATGATCAACTCTCGTTGACCACGCCCCACCGGGATCATCGCATCAATGGACTTGATGCCGGTCTGTACGGGAGTATCCACATCCTGGCGGTATACCACACCAGGAGCAATTCGTTCGATCGGGCGAAAACTGGTGGTTGCGATGGGACCTTTGCCGTCAATGGGTGCGCCCAAAGCGTTGACTACGCGCCCGATCAAGCCGTCACCGACCGGGACAGATGCAATGCGTCCTGTGGCGCGAACCCTCATCCCTTGGGCGATCTCATCATACGCGCCCATGATAATGACGCCGACACTGTCTTTTTCAAGGTTGAAAGCCGTCCCCATCACCCCGTTTGAAAATTGAACAAGTTCCTGGGCTTTTACATTCGCAAGTCCTTGCACGCGTGCAATGCCATCGCCCGCCTCCAACACCGTTCCCACATCACTGACGCCGATAGATGGCTCAAATCTTTCAATTTGTTTCTGCAAATCACTTGTGATTTGCTGGATGAGATCCGTCATATCAATGGCCTCCACAAGTCCAATCGATCAGAATACAGGCGCAATATCCAGCCTGTTGCGTTGTATTGAGGTAGCACGAGCTAAAAACAGGCGAAATTTCCAAGTTTTGTCCAAATCATTCGTAATAATAAAAATTTGTGATAAGTAGCACAAACGAGGCAATGGTAACTGATAGGATGTCATTTGTCCAGTTACATTAATCATTCCTAAAATATGATTATCCTTTATCGCTCGGGCCGGTTCACTTTCCAAATACGCACCATTTTCGTTTTCAAAAAGTGAACTTGAGAAGGAAAATCCCTCGGCTGTCGATTACGCGAAATGGGCAACATGGCTGGATTGGCCACTTCAATTAGCTGGGAAAAAATGTCCCCTTCCTGTTCAAACAAAAAAAGACCGTTCTGAAAGATCTCAGAACGGTCCTCCTGCATTCTCGGCATCCGTCATGCTGTCACAACTTTGAGGTTAAACCTTTGCGATGAAAGTGCCGTCCTAAGGTTGTGCCAGAGCGGTACGTACATTTCAACGCTTCGCGCAGTGGTTATATTACCAAGGTCGATAATGTCCCGCCAGCCGAACCAATCCCGTAAAATCATCACTACCGTTGCTTTGGCTTCAATATCATTGCCACTGACAAAAACAACGGTTTTTTCAATCAGCTTGGATGGATTTACCATAATATTTGCATTTACGGTATTGAGAGTTTTAACCACTTTTGTCTCGGGATAAGCTCGTTGGATTTGCTCACCCAAAGAATCAGTGTTACATACAGTCAGGGTCCATGTATCCGTTGAACGATCCAGCGGATTGGAAGTATCGATCAACACCTTGCCCTTTAGATTTCCTGCTCCAGCCAATTCCAGGGCATTTAAGGAAGCGGAACCCAGGGTACAGTTGAAAATAATTTCCCCGAACTCAGCTGCATTCATGAAAGTTCCATACAAGGCATTCCGGTGCGCATCCTTCGCCCACGCAACGGCATTGGGATTCGCTTCATCGCGCGAGCCCACCATCACATCATGCCCGAGTTCAACTAACTTGGAACCAATCGTCAAACCAGTCATACCCGTACCCAATACGCCAATCTTCATATTCAATTTCCTTTCCACCGCAAGAAATTCTGATTTACGTGACCTTCACTCCACAACCAAAGTCGAATTGTCGAAGTCCTTAGGTGTTAAGAATTTCAGCCTGTCTCGCCATTTTGGTCTTCAGCCACTTGAGTCGGAAGGTCTCTTCCCGCTCGCGTTCCTCCAGCGAACTGACGATGAAATCGATCTGATGCTGATAGTTTGGGATGAAGATGTGTTGCAACGCATTGACGCGGCGCTGGGTCTTCTTCAACTCGTTCGCCAGCCGCCACACGGCGGCGGTCAGCATCGAAAGCTGGGGGATCTTCAGCAGCACTTCGCGGAACGAGGCGCTGGCTTCGTCCAGCACTGCGGCGGTATCGCCAGGGCTGTACAAAAGTTTCGGCGGTTCTCCCCGCGCTTCGATCTGCGGGATCGCCACGCCCATGATGCCGCGCAATCGTACGCGCACATCCACGGTCTTATTGACGGCAAGCGAAGCCCACTCCACATGATCAGAGCCCATGACGAGGCGCGCTTTTTCCATCGCATCGTAGGCGGTCTGGAGAAGCGCCCACACTTCTTTTTGAAGTGTATCCGCTTCCTTGGCCACACGGACAAGCTCACCGGTCAGCGCCTCGCGCTTGCGATCGAGGATCTCGTAACCTTCCTTCGCGAAGCGAAGTTCCTTCTTGAGCCGGATCAGGTTCGTGCGGGTCGGTGCAATGCTAACTTGAGGCATCGTCGCCTTTGTAATACTGTTCTATCTCATCCAGCGTAACACGGGTAAGCTCCTTCTTCGGCAGCATGGAAAGCAATTTCCAGCCGATCTCCAGCGTGCGCTCGATGGTACGGTTTTCGGTGAATGCCTGATTGACGAACTCGCGTTCGAAGGCGCGTCCGAACTTCAGGTATCTCTGATCCACTTCGGAGAGTTCTTCCTCGCCGATAACAGAGGCCAATGCACGAATATCCTGCGTTTTGGCGTAGGCGGCATATAACTGCGCGCCCCAGCGCGGATGATCGTCACGTGTGCGCCCCTTGCCGATGCCGTCTTTCATCAAACGCGAAAGGCTTGGTAGAACGGTGACCGGGGGATACACGCCTGCATAGTAAAGTTCACGCCCCAACACGATCTGACCTTCGGTGATATAACCGGTCAGGTCCGGCATCGGGTGGGTCATGTCATCGTTCGGCATGGTAAGGATCGGGATTTGTGTAATGGATCCCTTGCTCGTGCGGATACGGCCGGTTCTTTCGTACAAGGACGCGAGGTCGCTGTATAGGTAGCCGGGATAACCCTTACGGCTTGGCACTTCACCGCGCACATTCGATATCTGACGCAAAGCTTCGCCGTAATTGGTCATGTCGGTCAGAACCACGAGCACATGCTTCTCAAGTTCATACGCGAGATATTCCGCGAGGGTGAGCGCTGCGCGCGGGGTGACGATGCGCTCTACCGGGGGATCGTCTGCCAGATTGAGGAACATTGCCACACGGGTCAACGCTCCGCTTTCGGTAAATGATCTTCGGAAATAATCCGCCACGTCGTTTTTAACACCCATGGCCGCGAATACGATCGCGAACTCTTCGCCTTCTGTCTGAGGCGCGCCAGCGACGCGTCCGAGCGTTGCCTGACGCACGATCTGCGCGGCGAGTTGGTCATGCGGCATGCCTGCACCGGAGAACAACGGAAGCTTCTGCCCTCGCAGGAGTGTGTTCACCCCGTCAATGGTCGAAATGCCGGTCTGAATGTAGTCGCGCGGATATATACGGGCGGTCGGGTTGATCGGCTGGCCATTCACATCCATATATCGATTCGTGAGCGGTTCCGGACCCCCGTCTATCGGATTTCCCAACCCGTCGAAGATGCGCCCGAGCATCTCTTCTGCGACAGGCATATGGAGAGTGCTGCCGAGGAACCGTACGCGCGTGCCGTCGATCGATAAACCGGTGGAACCGGCGAACACCTGTACGACAGCAAAACCCTCACCCACTTCCAAAACGCGGCCGCGGCGATGCTGACCGCGCGCGTCTTCGATCTCCACGACTTCGTCATAACTGACGTTCGCCGCGCCTTCGACCACCAGGATTGGGCCCTCGATCCGGCCGACCCCGACGACTTCCTGACCGCCTAAAACTGTTGCTTCGCTCATTATCTGTACTCCGCATCTAATTGGCTCATTTGCTCGTCAATTGCTTTTTGGATGTCATCGAGCTTATGGATTTCCTCATTGGTAACGGATGACTTCGCGCGGATGATCGTATCCACCACGGGAAGGTCATGGATGAGGTTGATCGGTGCGCCGCGCTTCACGATCGCCATACCGCGCTCATGGAAGTAGAGTACCAATTCAAGAAGGCGAATCTGCTTTTCCACGGAGGAGTAGGCATCCACGGTGTCTGTAGCGTTCTGCTGCAGGATACCCTCACGGATCAGGCGGCTGGTTTCCAACACCATGCGCTCCGCATACGGCAGAGCATCGGGACCCACCAGCTTGACGATCTGCGAAAGACGCGCTTCTTCGCTCAGCAACTCCATGGCCTTGTTGCGCATTTCGAGCCAGTCCTTGCCGACCTTTTCACGCCACCAACCCGCCACATCTTCGATGTATTCACTGTACGAGTCCAGCCAGTTAATCGCGGGGAAGTGACGAGCGGAAGCCAGCGACTTATCGAGCGCCCAGAAACAGCGGATGAAGCGTTTGGTATGCTGGGTAACCGGCTCCGAGAAGTCACCTCCCGGAGGCGATACCGCACCAACGATGCTGACCGATCCCTGCGTGCCGTTCAAATTATCGACATAACCGGCGCGCTCATAAAATTCTGCCAGACGTCCGGCTAGATACGCGGGATAGCCTTCCTCAGCAGGCATTTCTTCAAGGCGACCGGAAACTTCACGCAACGCCTCAGCCCAACGGGAGGTTGAATCTGCCATCAATGCGACATGGTATCCCATGTCGCGGTAATACTCTGCTATCGTAATCCCTGTGTAGATGCTCGCTTCGCGCGCTGCCACCGGCATGTTGGAGGTGTTGGCGATGAGGACGGTACGCTCCATCAAGGGGCGGCCAGATCGAGGGTCGACCAGATGTGGGAATTCCTGCAGCACTTCGGTCATCTCATTGCCGCGTTCACCGCAGCCGATGTAAACGATGACTTCCGCATCTGCCCATTTGGCAATGCTGTGCTGGGTCACGGTCTTACCGGAACCGAACGGACCGGGAATACCTGCTGCTCCGCCTTTCGCGACCGGGAAAAACGTATCGAGGATGCGCTGACCGGTGATGAGCGGGATATTGGCGCCGCGGCGCTTCACAAACGGACGGGCGCGTCGAACGGGCCAGCGCTGCAACATGATGATGGTCTTTTCTTCCTTACCCATCTTGATCTTGGCGATCGGATCGTTGACCGTATATTCACCCGCAGAGGCAATCCAGGTCACCGTGCCGGCATCATCGGGGTGAAGCATGACGCGGTGTTCGAAGGTTTCGGTCTCCATCACGACACCGAGGATCGCGCCGCCCTTCACTTCATCTCCAACGTTCGCCTTGGGTTTGTACTTCCATTTCTTTTCGCGGCTGATCGAATCAAAACGGGCGCCGCGATTGATGAAGGAGCCCATCGCTGCTTCGATGAGCGGCAGCGGACGTTGTACACCATCATAAATGCTTTGGATCAAGCCGGGGCCAAGTTCCACGGACAACGGCAATCCTGTGCCATAGATCGGCGCACCAGTTTGCATACCGGAGGTTTCTTCGTAAACCTGCACGGTCATCTGGTCTCCCTTGAGACCGATGACTTCGCCCACGAGGCGCTCCTCGCCAACTTCAACCAATTCGAGCATACCAACGTGGCGCGAACCGCGGGCGCGGACGACGGGTCCGCTGATCCAGGTGATTTTTCCTACTTCATTGCTCATGCCTTCTCTCCCATCAACACCTTATAAACGGTGGAGCGAAGCGTATTCTGCAAGCGGCTCAAACGCGTCTCCAACGTATTGTCGTAATGGATTTTTCCGCCGGCGGCATCCACAACTACTCCCGTGCCTTCCTCCAGCGTGCCAACGATCGTAAAATCGCCGTTCAATTCCTTCGTCAGCTGATCCAACGCGCCTTTTTTGAGGGCTTTTTGCGTCGCCTCATCTGCGCGGATCTCAGCTTTTTTCACACCCAATTGAGTGAGCGCCTCGCGAAGCAACAGCGCCGCAACGGCATCATAATCCGCGCGCTTTGTAGCCGCCGCAAGTTGCTTCTTGACTTCGGTAAAAACACTGTCCAGCAGCTTTTCACGGTGTTCCAATTGCGTGGAGCGCGCCTTCAACTGGGTGGTTGCCATCGCCTGACTGCGCAAGCGTTCGGCGTCCTGCTGGGCGCGGTCGAGAATGATTTTCCGTTCCTCCGCCGCCTGTTCCTGTGCGCGCTTGTGGATGGCTTCGGCCTTTGCTTTGGCTTCCGCCCGCATTTGCTCTGCTTCTTCGCGGGCTTCCATGAGTATCGCCCGTTCAAGCATCTCGATGTCTTCTACTTCAGATTTCATATCTCGAAAATCCAATCTCTTTCCGATCGTTCAGGGGTCGACCAGACTGCTGGTCTACTCGGAGAGGAAGCTCCCCGAGTCCCGAGGTTCGGTCAGATGTTTGTTTATAACTTGATTCCGATCGCACGAAGTACGATATCGCCAAGCGAAGCCTCGCCCTCTGGAACGCCGCCGCGCGAAGGAATTTCCACCACCAGCGGAATCGTGCTCCGCAGTTTGAGATGCTCCATACGCGCCGGGATCAATTCAGCCACATCCTGTGTGACGAGAACGATGCCCACATCTTTCGCGCGCTGGACATCGTCGAGCGCTTGATTCACTTCATCGGCAGTGGAGGCGACTCTGCCTCCCACGCCCGCGAGAGAAAATCCAAGCACCGCATCAGGATGACCGATTACCAGAACCTTCATGCAAGTTCCCTTGCGCCCTTACGGAAGGACGAGGAATGAAATGATCAAACCGTAGATCGCGATACCTTCGGAAAGACCCACGAAGATGAGCGCCCGACCAAACGACTCAGGTTTTTCAGCCGTCGCACCAACCGCTGCTGCGCCGGAGCCGCCGACCGCGATGCCAGCGCCAATGCAAGCCAACCCGGTGGAAAGAGCCGCCGCAAGCGTCGCGTACTGATCCACCACGCCTTCTTGCGCTGCGCCAGCCGCGAGAGCCCCGGAGGGCGAAGCCAGCCAGACGAGAGCGAGTCCGCCGGCCATCAAGCCGACGATGAAGTTGAAGGCGTTAAATCCGGTGATCATGCGCGAGACCGCCTGCGAGGGGCTGGTCTTTCCGTTCTGGATCACATAGATCACGGCCGGAACGACCGGGATCAAACCAACCAAGACAGCAAAGACTAAGAACATTGTTTATCTCCTTATGATGTAGAAAATTTTACCGATTCAATTTCGTATGCGTTCAAGATGATGATTTGATTGCTTCTTTCTACTGGCTTACGCCTCCTCCGGTGAGGGGTTCAGGCGCAACGGCTCGAAGCGCATGCCGCCGCCATGGAAGAACTTGCCCAAGATCTCGTAGTAGTGGAGACGCATCGTTTGAATGTACACGATGAGACCTTCAAATCCAATGATGAATATATTGCCAATGAGCAGCGTGATCCAGAAACCGATGGTCGGCTCTTCGCCAGCCAGTGAGAAGAAAGCCAGGCTCAAGCCGCCGTGTGCCACAGCAAATGCACCCACGCGGACGAATGATAGGGTGTTGCTCAACATACTGATCACAGACTCGAACAAGTCCATGAACGACGTTACCAGGTACATGGCAATGCCGCCCTGGATCAACGGACGATGCCCTTCGGCTATATTTCGGAATAGACTGTTGAACATCACACCCACTGCAAATACCGGGGTCATGATATTGAACGGAAGGGGGAGCTGGCTGATGGCCGCAGCTATTTTCGGGGCGATTGGCGTGGTTCCGAGCAGTCCATTGAGCACGGTAAGGAAGCACAAGTAAAATCCGATCGCGACCACGCCTGTGTGCCCGAACCAGAAATGCGCCCAATCGCGTGCGCGGACCATGTTGAACAAGCTAAGCAGGTAACTGATCAGCAGGATGACGATGCCGGCATCGATCGCAATACCCAAAATGGTGAGGATATTTTGCAGAGGGCTAAACCAGAGAGGCTCAAAATGAAAATGAAGGTACTCCTCGATCAGGTGTCCCTCAAACCCGAAGATGCTTCCGTATAGGGCGCCGAAGATCGTGGCAAAGAACCCACAATATACGAGGAGCAGACCGAGGCTGGACAATCCCTTCATAAAGATCTTCTTATGTGCTAGGTAACCGACCAGCATCATGACAAGCCCCTGGCCTAGGTCGCCGAACATTGCACCGTATAAGAACGGAAAGCTCACAGCGACAAGAAGGGTAGGATCGAGTTCACCATAACTCGGACGTCCGTATGTGGTGATCAAATTCTGGATGGGACGCAACCACTTATTATTTGTCAGTGCAACCGGCACATTCGAGTGATGCCCGGATCGTTCTGTGGGTATGGTTTCGATCAGGATTTCCTTCGAGACGGATTTTAGGCGCTCGCTCAAGCCCTGCATCTCCGCCGTAGGCACCCAACCGACCACAACGTATGTATGGCGGAGTTGACCGAAGCGGACGATCGCGTCAGCCATCAGCCGGCTGACGTGTACATCCCACCACAGTTTCTGCAAGTCCTTGTTGTGAATTCCGGCCAGCTTCTTAAGATCCGCTTCCAGGGCGAAGATCTTTTGCTTCGCCTCTTCGATGGATTTGCGCGTCTTCACCGAGATCTCTTCCGGCGTGCCGGTGAACTCTTCAGGAAGGGTCAAAGGGTTGAGATAGGCGCTCTTCGCGGCGCGCTCGAGCACATCTGAATTCCCACGCGGCCCAAGTAACCAAACCACAGGCTTTTGGGAGTCTTCCTTCAAGGTAAAGAACACATGCGGCACACGCGCCAGACTGGTCTCGAGTCGGCTAAGCTGTGCCGCAGGCATTACACCGAGTATCGAATGGAGATGGGATGAATTATTCAGCGCGCCGACTTCCACGTTCACATGGGAAATCGGTTCGATCTGCCGCAGCTGGCTTTCGAGCAATTCAAGCCGCTTTTTCTCACTGGACAGCTGATCCCCCGCGCTCTTCACTTCACCTTCGATGCGGTCAACCGTCGGGCGGACGGTATCCAATTCGACAATGGTTTCGAAATCCGAGCCGCCGCGCGCTTCCTCTTCAAGGTTCAACGTTTGCATAATGGTCTGTATGCGGCGCTCAAGTGTGGAGTAATTCGCCGCTTTTTCGTGCCAGGTGCTCGGCCCGAGGCTTTCAAGCCCAAGGTATGTGCTATCCACCTGATGGAATACGCCGCGGCCGCTCAACACTTTTGCCACAGCCACCAGGTCCTTGGAAGGAATAATAAGCTCGACTTCGGTCATCTCTCTGGGAAAAAACATATCATCTCCATTAATTCTGCAAAGCAGTTTTTAGCAGCACCGAGCGCAGGTCTTCTTCCGAAATATCGGATGACTTGGCTTCGATCAAAACAGTCAGATCCTGGATTTCCAGATCGCTTAGGATGAGAAATGCGAGCGGAAGTCCAATGTGAAACGGATTGCCGACGAACGCGGCGGCACACTGCTTGATCACCTGCCTCTTGAGTTGAACCTCCAACTTCGGTAGACCAGCCTGGGGGTTTTCTAGCAGCGTGTTCACATCTGCCATCGAGGGGAAGATCCGATTAATGATCGCTGCCACGTCTGCGCCAGCCGCGATCGCACGCACGTCCTCATCCCGCACGCGGAAACCGAACGGTAACGTGTAGTTGATGAGTTCTTCCTCTGAAAGTTTGTGATACACCTTGTAACGGATCGCCCACATCAGGTTGTTCATATCAAGCAACGCGCCGACGATCTTGGTGGCGGCATCGCGGTCCAGCCCGCTTAGTTTTTTTGCTTCAGCCCACAAGCGACGCCAGTAATCCAGATCCAAAGCGACTTCGATGGGAAAAAGATTCTGCTCGGCAGAGAACCGCTTCATCGCGAACGACATCGCCGATTCATACGGCGTGCCCTTCAGTAATTCCGCCGCCGCAGGAACGCTCCCCGCCTCGACCATCGCCTGCGACGGCAGTGTCGAAAATGAACCGAACGGGAAAAGAACTTCGCGCACTCGATCCCACGGAGCCACATCCGTATTCCATGAAGAAGAAACCGTGACGATACTCCGCAGCACGGCTTTCAAATTGCCCAACTCGAAATAGCGGTACAACTGTTTGATCAGCGGGCGGGTCTGTTCGGGAGACATCTGCACCACGCTCGAATAGGAAGCCGCCAGTCGTAGCTTGATCTGCTGGATGGCGCGTCGCGGCGTCAACTCGTTATCTTTCAACGCCGAAAGATACGGTCCGTATTGGGTGCTTTTGAGCGCGCCGATCAAGGATGGAAAATCAGGAGAATCGATTAAACGAGAAATGTCCTGCGGGCTGAGCAGGTTGGAGTACATCGCCCGCACCTTTGTGCTGATCGCCGCGTATCCTGAGACGCCGCTCGCCATGCCTACGCCTTACCCAGTACACGATCGAGCACGTCCGCGACAGCCTTGTCGAAATTCTTTTTGGCGAGTGCCTCAAACTCAGCGCTCTTCGTAGTTACTTCCGCCATCATATCCTTCGATCTATCCTCTGCCTGCACGCCAATGACGATCTTGCGTGCCTCTTCCTGTGCTTCCGCGCGGGCGCGGGCAAGCAATGCCTGGGCTTCCTGCTCTGCCCGAACAGGAATTTCCTGCGCTTCGCGTTTGGCCTTCTCTTGAAGTTCCTGCGCCTGCTTTTCGATTTCCAGGACCTGTCGAATGTTCTTCTCGTTCATTTGGATGTCACCTCACTGAAATTCTTGCCTAGGCACGCAATTGTAAAGGATAAAACCATCATCATCAAGGCTTGCATGTGAATCCGACAATTTGGATTTTGATTGTGTAATTATGCACAATTATAAGAGGGGTTTTTCAGCCTGTCAATTCGATTTTTACTACCCGGTTCCCTTCGGACAGGCATCCTGCCCCTCCCGTCCAAACGAGACCTCGCCTGGTGCGCTGGTTGTCCCGCAGTTGAACTGCGGGACAACCAGAACTCAAAACAGATTCAGCGCGCCCGCGTCGGACCAGTTGAACCACGGAGCAAAGAGCGTTCCGATGAGGATAACACCGATCGTGAGGACGACCAGCGCGATCGCGTACGGACGCGTCAATGGGATCGGATGATTCTCCTCATCCTCGTTGGGCATTCGGTAGAGGTAAACATATTTGAGGGTATTCAAATAATAGTACGCGGCGATGACCGAGGTGATCACACCAATGATAACGAGCCAGACATAGCCTGCCTCAACCCCCGCCGCAAACACAAGGACCTTCGCAACAAAACCACCGAACGGCGGCATCCCAGTCAGCGATAGGAATGCGGTGAGCATCATGAGTCCGAGCCACGGCGAGCGGCGACTCAATCCCGCGTAATCGCGGATATCTTCCAAGCCGGTGGCTTTGCTAAATGCCATCGCAATACCGAATGCAAGCAGGTTCGTAAGAATATACGCAGCCAGATAGAACACCACACTCGCCGCACCCAACCGGGTAAGAGCCACCACACCGATCAACGTGTAACCGGTATGAGCAACGGAGGAGTAAGCAAGAAGGCGTTTAATGTTGGTCTGCGGCAGCGCAATGAGATTTCCAGCGATCATTGTGACGGCGGCCAGTATGGCTAACGTTATTGTCCAGGAGTCGGAGAGACTCTCGTGAGGAAAGGCAATGAAGAACAACCGCAATAAAACTGCATACCCTGCGGCTTTCGAAGCGGTGGATAAGAATCCCGCAACCGGCGTGGGCGAACCTTCATACACATCGGGTACCCAAAAATGAAACGGTACATATGTTAATTTGAAGCCGATCCCGACGAGGACCAGCCCCAGGATTCCCAACGCCGCGAGCGGAGCAATTTCACCCACGCGGAACATTTCGGCAAGTCGATAGATGTCAGTCGTGCCTGAGAAGCCAAACACAAGACTGAACCCGTAGAGCATAAACGTGGTCGTGAGTATACCGAAAAGGAGGTATTTGAATCCCGCTTCGGTGGATTTGCTATCTCCCACCATGAATCCTGCCAACACGTAGAGAGGGATCGATGCGGTCTCGATCGCGAGAAAGAGCATGATCAGGTCTGAAGAGACCGCCATCAAATTCATCCCGATGAGCGACGCAAGGAGCAGAAGATACGCCTCACCGCGCGTGCCGAGGGCTTTGTGATCCATCATCAGCAGGGCGGTGACCGCGCCGGCGAACATGAAGAGCATCTTGAAGAAGAAGCCGAGCCAGTCAAAACGGATCATGCCGCCGAGAGTGGAAGTGGGCTCTCCGGGTTGGCCAGCGACCCAGCTGACGAGCATTATGGCGAATAATCCGCCGGCGGTGAGCCAGCCAACATTTCGGCGTTTCTCTTCCTTCCAAAACGGTTCAACAATGAGAACCAACATTCCCAACGCGAGCATCAGGATTTCAGGGAGGATAGAGGCGAACAGGGTTGACGAGAACATTACAAACCTCCCAGCAGTCGCAGTACGTAATCAACTCCGGTCTGTACCATCGGAGCCATGAATTTCGGATAGATACCGATCACGATCATGAACAGGCAGAGCGTGGTAATTGCCACCTTATCTAAAATCGTAATGTCGGTCATGTGACCTGTCAGTTGTTCAGGCAGATCCCCAAAGAACACCTGACGAATATTCCGCATGATGTAGGCGGCTGTAATCACAATCGAAATACTGCAAATCACCGCGACCAACCAGTGCACCTGCCAGACCCCCATGAAGATCGGGAATTCCGCAACGAAGCCCGAGAAGAGCGGCATGCCCATCGAGACCAAGCCGCCGATGATGAACCCCACTGCGGCGAACGGCATGATCTTGCCCATGCCTCCCAATTCCGGAATCTGACGCGTATGTGCACGGTCATAGATCATACCGACGACGGCAAAGAAGAGCGCTGTCATCGTGCCATGGGAGAACATCTGCAAGCCCGAACCGAGCAAGCCGTTCGCGTTGAGGGTGGAAAAACCGAGCATAACCAAACCCATGTGCGAGACGGACGAAAAACCGACCATGTACTTGAAATCCTTTTGAACGAACGCGATATAGGCGCCATAAACAACCGCGATCGCGGCAAACGCCATGATCAGCCACTGCCAATATTTCGCTCCTTCAGGCAACAGCATAATTCCCACACGGAGCGCGGCGAAGGCACCCAATTTCATCAGCACGCCTGCGTGGAACATCGAAACGGCGGTCGGCGCGGCGACGTGACCATCCGGCGACCAGTTGTGGAGGGGCCAAATGCCGCCCAACACTGCAAAGCCGAGGAATACCGGCAGGAACCAGATGATCTGGAACGATTGCGAAAAGCCAGCGGTCTCCATAAATAGCATATCGAATGAATAAACACCGGTGTTCTGGTATTGTGCGAAGAACATCACGAGAATGCCAGCCAGCGAAATAATCGATCCGATCAACAGATATAGCGTAAGCTTCATTGCGGCGTATTCGCGGGTTACGCTCCAGCCCCATATGGCGATCAACAGGTACATTGGAAAAACAGCGATGTCGTAGAAAAAGATCAACATGAAGAGGTCGAGCGAGACGAACACGCCGAACACTCCGGTTGCCAGAATGAAGAGAAAGGCGAAGAACTCGCGCGGTCGGTCTTGAATGCCAGCCATCACGTGCGGATGATCATCGCCCCACGAGATCAACACACCAGTGAACATGACCACGCCGGTGAGCAAGACCAGCGGCGCGCTGATCCCGTCCACGCCGAAGTGCAGACTGATTCCCAGGACCGGAAGCCAGTCATACTTTTCGATGAACTGGTAACCCGCAGTAACCTGGTCGTAGGTGAAATACATCCAGGCGGAGAGAATCAACGCAAGGAATGCTGCGGCTAGAGCCACGGCTCGCGCCTCGGTCTTTCGATTCGCGGGGAGTAACAAAATGATCAAACCCGCGACGATGGGCGTAAACGTAATGATGCTGAGTACAGGAAAATTCATTATCAACCTCTTAGAACAGCATGCCCACGGCTTTATTGATCACGTCCAGGATCCACGCGGGGTAGATACCGATCCACAAGATCAGCAGCATAAGCGGAGCCATGACCAGGATCTCGCGGGTATTCATCTCGGTTACTTTGTGCTCGCCGTGCGCCCAATGCTCGTTCATCGGTCCGTGCAACACTTTCTTGATGCCTTTCAAGATGTACGCGCCGGTGAAAAGTAATCCAAGCATCGAAATGACTGTGTAGACCGTGAGTATAGGCCATGTGCCGCGCACGACTAGAAATTCAGAAATGAAGCCGTTGAGACCGGGGAGACCAAGCGAAGCCATGCTGGTGAAGATCAAAATTCCACCGTACACCGGGACCAGCGGGAACAGCCCGCCGAACTCTTCGAGATTACGTGTGTGTGTTCTTTCGTAAATGACACCGACAAGGAAGAACAT
>CAZFDL010000045.1:0-17092 GCA_964517905.1 uncultured Anaerolinea sp.
TGGGAGTCTCCAGCGAAAGCGGACGCCGCGCCACCTGAATCATGTTTTCCACTTTCTTCGGCGGCACATCGAGCGCTTCGGCAAGTTCCTCCACAGTGGGTTCGCGCCCAAGCCGCTGCGTCAACTGATGTTGCACGCGCAGAAGTTTGTTGATCTGGTCGCCCATGTGGACAGGAACTCGAATCGTTCGTCCCTGGTCGGCGATGGCGCGTGTGACCGCCTGACGAATCCACCATGTGGCGTAGGTGGAAAATTTGTGTCCGCGGCGGTAATCGAATTTCTTGGTCGCGCGGATGAGTCCGATGTTGCCCTCCTGGATTAAATCAAGGAAGGGTACGCCGCGCCCCATATATTTCTTGGCAACCGAGATCACCAAACGCGAATTGGCTGTGATCAGATGTTCACGAGCCGCCCAGCCGTCTTCGATCAACTTACGTAAGTCGGCGCGGCGGCGCGGTGTGGCGTTGCCTTTTGCCAGTTCCTCACGAGACATGCGCCCGCGTTCGATCCGCTGTGCGAGCTTCACTTCCTCCTCGGCGGTAAGCAGGGGAACCCGGCTAACCTCTTTGAGATACAAGCCGATCGTGTCGTCCGTGTCGATGTTGGCGAGGTAATCGTCGAGGCCGAGGTCAATTTCGGGCTCGGCTTCAGCGGCCTCCACGGCGACCAGTTCGTCTTCAGTGGGTTCGGCAGTGGTCGCATCCTCCACGAAGGGGATACCCGCGCTCAACAGAGCCGAAAACGCCTCTTCGAGTTGTTCAACGTCCTGTTCGGCTTCGGGGAAGAAGTGGAGGATATCATCGAGCGTGACGTATGATTTTTGTCTACCCAGTTCGATCAGACGCGCGATCGCGGGAAATTCTTCCTCTTCATCCGAAACCATCAATATCTTATCTACATCCATTCAGTGTTTGTCCGCTTTCTTTTATATTCAGAATACACACTTTTCAAGCGAAATTCAAGCCCCTTGTATTGCTCTTTCATAGACGCTTCAACAACCGAAATGTTACGGCTGGGGGGTGAAGGTGGCCGGGGTTGGCATGCCCGCTTCGGGCGTCGGGGAGGGAAGCGGGGTTTCGGTGGCGGTGGCGCTGGGTGTGGGTGTCTCCGCATAGGGTGGGTTCGTCAATAGCCCGAGGAGTGAGTCGATCGAGAATTTGTCCACGATCACCACGTCTCCGTCCGGACTGAGCGCATAATATCCACTTTCTGTTGGTGTGATAACACCGATCTCCGCTTTTCGTTCTACATCGCCAAATGTGACACGCAGGGTGTATTCCGGAACGTTCAATCCGACGATCTCGAGGTCGAGGTCGGGAATGGTGTCGTCGATGCGCAATGTGGTGATCTGACTCGCTGCCGCTTCTGCCGACGCTGAATCTGCCGCGGCTGTGAGCGGCTGGATCAACACCCACGCGCCGTCGGCGTTCTTTCGGACTTCGACGACTTCCCCGGTCTTCGCCTCGATGCGTATGCCGGTTGGAACGCCATCCTCTGCATCGAAAAGGTAGGTGACTACATCCTCCGGCTCAAAGGTGACCGCGATATCCACCGGCTCTTCGCGATTATTGATGAAATAGTATGCGCCTACTGCGACCAGTAACAGCAGAAGGTAGCCGAGTGTCGTTGAATTCCGCATAACTTTACCCCTGTCGGCGGCGTTGCAGCCATGTGAGTACGCCAAGAACGACGAATATCCCGGGCATGATCAATCCAACTACGAGCATCAACATAAATACCCGCAGTTGCGAAGCGGGGAGGAAGATCCTCGATACCGGATCCTTGGGTGTGATGTTCGCGATGTTTTCCTGTTCCGCCGCCCAATCAACGGAGTTGACGAACAGGTCGCCGTTTCCGTACGAATCGAAGAGTTGGTCGCCCGCAAACTGTGAAGTTCCAAAAACGACCACCCGTCCACCGCTTGTCAGGTTTTCGCCGGCCACTGCCAGCGCTAAGGGACCAATGGATTCGGTCGTTTCATCGTAACTGGGAGGCCAGCCCTCCTCGGTGAGGCTGTTGAAATCCTTTTCGCCCCAGGAGCGTTCGGTGGTGGAAATGAGTTGATTGAGCTGTACTCCCTCTTTACCGGGGGAGAGGGTTAGGCTGCGCGTGAGGGGGAACAGGGTTTCGAGATTGACAATCTGACTAGTGATCGGATGCGAAGTGTCGTACGAGTCGGAAAAACCAACACCGAGTGTCGGGTCCGAACTTGCGAGGTCGATCACAAAGTCGTTATTAATCGTGATACCCCATTCTTTATCAAGCATTTCACTCAGTGGATCAGCCTCGTCGCCAAAATCGGTCAGCACAACGGGGTCTGCCATAACCAGCAACGCGCCGCCAGAGTTCAGGTAGCCGCGCAGAAGTTCAACTTCTTTTTCTGAGATGGGTTGCAAGGGTCCTGCGATAACGATCAAATCAGCGCCTTCCGGCACTTTATTCTCAGCAAGCAGGCTTAACTTCTTGACGATGTAATTCTTGTTCTTCAGTGTTTCGCTTGCACGTGTAAGGGCAGAGTTGTCGTCATTGACCCGTTCGGGATCGCGTTCCCCGTGACCGGTGAGGAAGTAAACGACGCGTTCCTCGGGATTTATGAGGCGGATTATCGCCTTCAAAAGCTCAGTTTCGGTTGCGGTTGCGGCGATCTCTGACCGGTCGCCCATTTGCAGTAACACTTTGCCGTCGCCGGTAATGCCAGCCTCGCGCGCGCGCTGAGGGTCGCGGTTCGGGTCAACGAATTCGTATTCGAAGTTGCCATTGCTGCTGGCTTTCATGTTACCTAACAACTGGTCTGCCGACTCGGTACTCCGGTTCTGTGAAAAGAAAGCGGTCGCGGTGACTTTATCGGGAACAGCCTCCAGCGCGGTGATCATTTCAGGCGCGAGGGTATTTGCCTGATCCTCGGTAAGGTCCGCTACCTGATACGGGTTGTCGAATGCGAGGAAGTTCAAGATCACGAGGGTGAGCGTAAAAGCCAGCACGGCAATAATGGTGTTGCCTCCATATTTTGCCTGACGCCCTGTTACGAATTTTTGAATCCGTGCGGGTTCAAGGAAGGCGTACACGCCAAGTCCAATGATCGTTAACCCCAAGCTGATCCACAACGCGTTGATGAGCCGTTCCGGAGATTCAAGAGGAGGGAGCAATTGAAGCGTGATCACTCCCTGCGCGGCGGCCAGTAAGGCAGTAGAAATACATGCTAATAAAGCCACGATCAGCGCGACGAATGTGTATTTCCGCCACGCGGGTTGATTGGTTTTCTTCTTCATTATCTCCATCTCCGAACTTCGATTGCCACCGTCCCGGAAAACAGACCGATCGCAATGAGGCTTGCAAAATACACCAGGTCTTCAAGGTAGATGTTGCCTTGATTGATCGCGCCTCCGAAATGGGTATTCAATACCATATAGTTGAAGAAATCTCCGCCAACCGGGAGCAGGCTCGCCGGGATTCCCACCAGCCACCACAGGAAGATGAACAACCCCAGTGTTGTCACGAACGCCGTAACCTGATTACTAAAGATCGCAGATATCCCCACACCCATCGCGATCAATGCGCCGCTTAGGAGGATCAATGCCAAATAGGATGATAGGAGCAATTTCCAATCAAGACCGGGAGAAACCTGCGAATTCAGAATGATGGGATACAGAACCGTTACAAGGATCAGGGTAAGCACGAAAAGGAAACTGCCCAGCCACTTTCCGGCAACCAGTTCAAAGTCCCGGACGGGAGCCGTCAGCAGCAACTCGATGGTGCCGGTGCGGGTTTCATCCGCGAGCACCCGCATGGTCAGGGCGGGAATGGAAAGCAAAAGCAGGAAACCGAAAAGGTTGTTGAGGTCGTTGATGGCAGGTACAAATCCGGCTCCGAACGCGCCTTGCTGGTTTGCTGCCAGCAACATTAGGGCGAAGTACCCTCCAACGAGGAACAACAACGCCACCGCGACCACGTAGGCGATCGGGCTGATGAAATAATGGTCGTATTCGCGTTTCGCAATGGTCCAAATGTTACGCATTGATATTCCTCACGATGAAAGTTTAACCGGCTTGTTATCGCGGCTCGACCCTTCGCGGGTGAGTTCAAGGAAGATCTCCTCGAGACTCATACCGACAGAATGCATTTCCAACAGATCGTAGCCACCTTGCACGACAGTCTTTGCCACCAGCGGGCGGACATCCTGCCCGGCAGAGAATTCGAATTCAAAGGTGCCTTCCTCTTTAATTTCCACATCCTTCACGCCCTTGATCTTCTTCAGTTTTGCACCCAGATCCTCCGATTCGCCGCGTACGCGCAGGATAACGCGTTGTGCGCCGACCAGCCTCGACTGAAGGTTCTCAGGCGTATCTTCCGCGACGATCTTTCCTTTGTTGATGATGAGGACACGGTCGCAGATCTGTTGCGCTTCAGACAGAATGTGAGTGGAAAACAGAACGGTGCGGTCTTTGCCGATCTCGCGGATCACCTCACGGATTTCCACCACCTGGCTGGGGTCGAGCCCGATCGTCGGTTCGTCCAAAATCAAAACCTCAGGGCGATGTAGAAGCGCTTGTGCAAGTCCGATGCGCTGGCGCATTCCTTTCGAGAATGTGCCGATGAAACTGTTGGCTCGAGTCTCAAGATTAACTGACTCCAGTGTTTCCAGCGCGCGTTCCTCGCCGTCTGGGATATGCCGCAGGTCGCCCATGAATTTCAGATATTCAAAGGCGGTCATTTCATTGTAGAGGGGAACCGTCTCCGGCAAATATCCCACCCGCCTGCGGACTTCGATGGATTCCTCCACCACGTCGTATCCGGCCACGGTGACGGTCCCGTCCGTCGGTGGCATATATCCAGTGAGAATCCGCATGGTGGTGGTCTTCCCGGCTCCGTTCGGGCCGAGAAATCCGACGATCTCACCCTGATTTGCGTGGAAGCTTATGCTGTTGAGGGCGCGGCGCGCTCCGTAGTCTTTGATGAGACCGCTGACTTGGATCATTGGCTCTCCTTCATGTGGGGATCGATATGCTTACAAACAAAAGGCACGCCTAGCCGGTTGGGCTGCCGTGCCGATCTGTTCATCGTGAATTACTATACAAAAATCCAAAAGCGATGTCAAGCGGGTTGCGAAGTTCTAACCAAACGCTAATTTTCAACGCAATAGGAAATACCATACGCCGAGCGCGCCAAACGCGCAGAACATCAATAGCAATAGTCCCATGAGTGCCAGTCCCCAGCCATTGGATGTATCAGGCGCGAGGGCGGGCTTACCCGTGATCGGGGTGCGTGATGAGTCCCGGACGTTGACGGCTTGTGGAGCTCTTGGAGTTGAATCGACAGAACCAGCAGTCGGGTTCGAAGGATTTAGCAAAGCTTCTAGGATGTCGGGTGTTCCGTTGCGATTTGCATCCAGCGAACCCATCGCCTGTTCGTATTTCGCGCGGGCTTGTGGCGGGAGTTCCTCCAGGCTGTCGAAGGACCTGCCGTCCACGATGAATTTCATTCCACCAGCGAGGCTGGTCACCTGGTAGCCTTCGAAAACATCGGGCATGCCGTTGTGGTTCTTATCTGCCAACATATTCTTCAGGTCGCTCACGGCGCCTGTCACGTCGTCCGGGTTGAACTCCTGGAACCCGCGCATGGCTTCCTCATACTGACGCCGCACATCCTCCGGCATTTCATCCACGCTGGAGTAGCTTTTTCCATCGATTACAATTCTTTTCGAGTTCACGCACCCTCCGATTCCATTGGCTGATTTTATCATTTGCTGTACACTTCGCATAACGGAGTTACCATGACCGAACTACTGTATCAAACCGATAGCTATCTTCAGGAGTTCGATGCCGCCGTTGTAACTGTGCTGGCGGAGGATCGCGCTGTGATCCTGGACCGCACGGCGTTCTATCCCGGCGGGGGAGGCCAGCCTTGCGACTTCGGTTCGTTGACGGTCGCTGGCGTGGTCCATGCGGTTGAAAAGGTGAAAAAACAGGGCGGCGATGTTTTGCACTTTCTCAACGGTTCCACGCCCATGCCCTCCGCTGGCGCCACTTCACACGGGACGTTGGACTGGGCGCGGCGACACAAGCTGATGCGAACACACACCGCGCTGCACGTCTTGTGCGGCATCGTGTTTCGTGATTACGGCGCGCTCGTCACCGGCGGCGAAATGGAGCCCCTGAAAGGCCGAATGGATTTTGAATTCGAGACCATGCGCGGCGAACTCGTCCGCGAGATCGAGGCGGCGGTGAACAAAGAGGTGAACGAGGCGCGGGAGATCCGGGTCAAAATCCTGCCGCGGGAGGAGGCGTTCCAGATCCCCGACCTGATTCGAACGAAGATAAATCTGCTCCCCGAGGGCATCAAGCAGGTGCGTACAGTTGAGATCGTTGGGCTTGACCTTCAGGCGGACGGCGGGACACATGTCCGCAATACAAATGAAATCGGGACCCTCCGCGTGACGGATTACAAGAGCAAAGGCGCGATCAACAAACGAATCTATATCGAGATCGAGTGAAACGAATTTGATCGCTCTCTCAACCGTAGTGGATGGTATACTGCGGCTGCACGGAAAATCAACATCCAATTGCAAGAGCTTATCCAAAGGAGAATGCAATGAGATCCAAACTACCCGTTTTACTGGCGGTGCTGGCGTTGATCGCATCCACGTTAGCCTGCTCGCTCGGCGGTGGTGAACCGACACTGAGCAATTCGCGCACCGCGCTCGACTCGGACGGAGTCAATACCACATCCACATTCGGGCTTTTCGATACGGTCTACGTCGTGAGCGACCTCGATAACGGAGTTGCCGGCAATTTAGTTTCCTCCGGCTGGTACGCGGAGAGCGTCGAGGGCGTTGAGCCTAACTTTTTTATCGACACCGTCGAATACACGGTGGACGCCGAGTCGTTCAACGGGACCGTCCATTTCTTTTTTGAACCCCCCGATGGAGGCTGGCCGACGGGCACATACCGCGTGGATGTCTTCTTCAACGGGGCACCCACGGCAACTGTCAGGTTTACAATTCAATAACGGTTTTGAACTCAAAGATAAGCGACGCGATGGCTTTGCCATCGCGTCGCTTTCTTTTGGGGCGACACTTTGTTAAGAGAGCAGCACCTGACCGCAATACTCGCATTTATCCATGCCGAGTTCGAGGGTGCCCCCACAATTCGGGCATTGGATGGTCTCCACTTTAATGGGGAAGCCGGCGGTCTTGAATGCAGTTTCGTTGTCTGCCAGGTCGGCGCGCAGTCGTTTGAGCCGCGCGAGATATGCATCGCCTGTCACCTCGCCTGATTTGCGCAAGCGTTCCACATCCGCGATGGACTCTTTCAGCATGCGGCGTTCCGCTTCCAGGGACTCTTTGCTCTTATCCTGGAACGACACCTTCAGTGCGGGCTTTTGCGGAATGGATGCAAGAATTGCCGCAATGACCAGAATCACGGCAGAGACAACCAATCCCACCAACAGGGGTGTATATTGGAATCCCGGGATCGAATTGAAATTGACCTCGCTCACCTGCACATCGTTCAAATCCGCGATAACCACGTAACGTTCACCGTTCAGCCTGCCGACATCGATGCGCATAATGCCCGTGCTGTGATTTTCCAGATTATTGCGCGAGCCATCGCCTGTGAACACGGCGACTACTCCGCTGTCGTCGCCGAGCACGGCTTCTTCTGTGCCATCACCATCCACGTCAATGCCTGCGATCTCGTTCACTTTGTCGCTTAGCGAACCCGTCCACATTTGACTCACAGCGCCGTTCTGGATCGAAAATGCCCACACGCCGCCATCCTTGCCGCCGACGACGAATTCGCGCGAAGAGGGCTCTCCATTCAATTCCACCTCGCGGATCTCCGACACGGCTTGACCCATTCCCTGTGTATAAAGCTGACTTCCGTCTGTTGCGGAATACACAAGGAATGCACCCAACTCGCCGCCCGTGAGGATTTCGCTATTGCCATCGCTGTTGAAATCAAACGCACGCATCCTTCGCAGGGACTCCTGACTCGTGCTCCAAACGACGCCTCCGCCCTGATCCAAGACCGCGAGTGATCCATCGTGTGATGCGGCCGCAAGATGGACTTGCCCGTTGATCCGCGCGTCATCGAGTCCGCGGATCTCTTCGCTTCCCACGGAGTACGACCATAGCAATTGTCCGCGAAGGTCTAGCGATAAGAGTAACCCGCTCGTATCGCCGAGGACGATCTGAGGTCCGGAGGGGAAGCGTATGACGGCTACACGGGATGGGTTCCCAATGCTTAGACTCTCCACGAGTGTCGATACCTGCCCGTTGTCAATAACATCCACCGAATATCCCGAATCGCCGAGATAGTACACGACCACTTCTTCGCGGTTGTCGCCATTCACGTCGCCGAGTGTCGTCTTGGGGAATTGGTACTCTTTGCTGAATAACAAATTTCCACCGCCGTCAAAGATGGTGACGTTCTGCGTGTTCTGGATGAAGAGTTCATCATTGTCGTCGCCCATCAAGTTGATGACCTTCATGCTCTCCGCAGAGTCGTAGGGCTGCGACCACACTTGAGACGCCCCAAATTTTTCCGCTTTTGCCAGGCCGCTGAAAGAGAATACTGCGGAAACAGCCATCACCAGACAAATCAATACGAAGGCTACGACGAACGGCAATACTTTGCGACTCATTTACGCCGCCTTTCTTTGCAAGAGAGTGTATGCGGACTTGAGGACTTGCAGAACGTTTTCATGTTCTACCTCTTCAAACGGGGAATTGGCGACGAATGAAACCATGCCGCCTTCGGTGCTTAGCTGGCTGATCGTGAACTTGCCGATGTTCAGCCCCTGCTTAAATTCGTTGCTCGTTCTTGCGATCTTGTATATTTCAGGATTCGGCACGATCCGAACCTTCAAGTCGTGCACAGTGCCCTTGAATTTTTCGGGCTTGCTCTTCATCTTGCCGCTGATGCGACTGCGCTTCCAGTAGGATTTGCGTTTCTTCGATTTTTGTATCCCCGATACGCGCAGGATACTTCCGTCGTATAGTTTGGCTTTCAGCGCGAGCCACTCGTCGCGGAAGTATTCGGTGGTGCGACCCTGTCCGTCGTTGGCTGAACGCGCCACCTTGGTGGGCAGCAGGGCACCTGTCAGATCGAGATGACCCAGGTAGGTGGAGCCCTGTTTGAGGTCGTCGCGCAGCGTGTACAAGATGTCGCGCGTCCCGTTGTAGCGTTTGGAAAAATCATACGAGTCGCTTTTCCGCAGACCGCGCGCCATCACGATTGCTGCGATCCACAGGGTAATGCCGCCGGCGGTGAAGATGAACGAAATATAACCAAGCAATAGAAGGATACCGTCGATAAGTATCAAACCGATACCCGCGAAGAAGATCATGAGGGGAACCCAGCGCCATTTATCCCCTGCCTTTTCTGTCTTGGACACCTCGTATCGAAGTTTATTCATCCCTTGAATGATCGACGTTGGTTTGTCGGCGAGTGAAATGTACACGGGAAGGAGTTGCTTTTTTCCGAGGGAATTGACCTCACTGACGCGTTTCCTCGCGGTGTTCAGCAGATAGACGAACACGACAAGCACAACAATAAGTAGTAAGCCGCCAACACAGACGATCGCTTCCATGCTCGATTTTTCCTTATTCGACCTTGATTTTACCGCTATCAACAAGATCTTGAATGGCCGTGGGGAGCCTTTCGTAACCCTCCCGCGCAGCTGACTCGAGAAATTCTCGAAATCCCTCAGGCGTTTGCTGTTCAGGTTTGCTGACGAGCATTCTAAAGTGAGTGATCGCGCCGTTGTAGTCCAGGCGGATCGTGCGGTAATATTCCAAGCCGGTTGCAAATTGTTGCAGGGTTGTGTAATACTCAAAAGGCTTCCATTCCACAACCGTATTGAAGAAATCACCGCTGGAGTGTGCACAGTGAAATTTTGCTTCCGGTCGCGTGCGCCCGCCGAGCTCGTCAACACGTTTAACGGATTCCAACCCAAGGAGCGGAGCCTCCAGCTGTGGCGTGGTGATCACGCCCCAGACCACCGAAGGCGGGAACGGAATGTCCACTTCGATCTTGATCCAGGCATTATCGGGTTCCACAGTAAAATTCTTGCGCATCTGCTCCCGTTCCCACGCAGTCCTCAAATTGTGAACGAGCATGTTCACTTCACCAAGGTGTTCGTACGTCTCCCTGTACGAGACAAGCGGATCGCACAGATCCTGCAATCCGAGGGCGCGTGCCGCCGCCTCAGAAAACAGCGCATAGGACCGAATATTTGTTTGTTCGGTCACGTGGTTTTTCAACATGCGATGGGGAACGATGACATCCGTCCCCAGCAGTTCCTCACGATCGCCGAGTTTCTGGATGATGTATTCTCCGTAATGGATGCACATCTTGAGATCGAGGTTCTTGATGTTCTGGCAGGCTCGGCACGGACAGGTGGTGTTTAGTTGCATTTGTACCAGCGCGTCGGCAAACACGATGTAGAGCGTTTCCAGCATTTCCACGAACGATTGTGGATTGATGATCGACGCTTCCGGGGTATAGATCAAAATGGCGTCACCGCGGAACCCTGAGATCTTCAATGGAAATTTGATATGCTGCAATTGCGCATCGAACAGATTTTGTAGCGCCTGGTGCGCATGCTCCAATTCTGATTCGGTCAGAAATTCCGTATAGCCTGAAATATCGGTGAGCACGAAGTAGCCTTTATTCGCCATCTCTTTTTCTCGTTAGCTCCGTTGGTTCGCTTATAATCTCAGCATGCCTCGTGTGCTCTACACCGCATTCGATATCGTACCCAGCCCGAAGGGTGCATCCACACATATTTTGCATAACATTCGCGGGCTAGTCAATGGGCAATTTGATGTACACCTGCTTACCCCGAACGACGGGGTGCTTCCCGCCGAGGACGTGATCGAGGGCGCGCGTGTTACCCGCATCCCTCAAGACCTCTCGCAAAACTTCCTGGCCCGCGCCGCTCACTTTGGAGGCGCAGTTTTCAAGCATCTCCTGCTGCATTCCGAGTATGATGTGGTTCACTATCGCAACGTTTGGGATGGACTCAGCGTGGCGCAGAACAAAAAACGCTTCGGCTATAAAACCATTTTTGAAGTCAACGGACTTCCATCCATCGAACTCAAATATCACTATCCCGGACTCGACGAGGGTTTGCTGACCAAGATCAAGGAACAGGAGATCGCAACTCTTCATCTTTCGGATGCGATCATTTGCCCCTCCAGCGTGACTCGGGATTACCTCGTCTCGCTCGGTCTCCCTTTGAAGCTGATCACGGTCATCCCGAACGGAGTCAGCCCCTCGGACTTTTCTGCTACTCCGTTACCGGACCGCGAGAACCGAATCCCTAAATTGCTTTACATCGGCACCCTCGCCGACTGGCAGGGCTTGGAAGTTATCATCAAAGCGATTCCGAAGATCCTTGAGCACAAACAAGTCCTTCTGCAGATCGTTGGGCGCGGACGGTCACGGCAGAGAAAATTCCTGGCGAAGCAGATTCGCAAATTGGGGGTGGAGGAAAGCGTGATCGTCCAGCCTGCGGTTCCGCACCACGACGTTCCCGCCTTGATATCACAGGCAGACATTTGTGTTGCACCGCTGGGTTTCAACGACCGCAACGTGACGCAAGGCGCCTGCCCGATCAAGGTCCTCGAGTATATGGCGGGTGGACGTCCTTTGCTGGCGTCGAACCTGCCTATCGTTCGCGAACTGGTTCGCGAAGATGTGGACGCGTTGTTGTTTTCGCCCAATGACTCTGATGACTTCGCGAAACAAGCATTGAGGTTGCTCGCCGACTTTGACTTATCCAAACGCCTGGCCGCCTCCGCCTCCGCTCGCGCGTTGACAAAATTCACGTGGCACGAGTCGCAGAAGAAGCTGGTGAAGGTCTATCAAAAGCTGGTGGTTCAATCCTGACAGATCTTGTTTCCGCCAATACCCTCAATACTGTCGCGTGGAAAGGCTCGACGATCAGGTGGGGTTCGCTGGCACCTTTCTGGGTTGGAATCAGTTAACTCGTTAGCGCCTTGATCTTGCTGATGAATTCGTCCATGCTGAAGGGTTTGGTGATGTAATCGGTTGCCCCGACGCGTCTGGCTTTTTCTTTGCTTTCAAGATCATCTTTCGCGCTGATGATCACAATTGGAATCTTTGCGAATTTCGGATCGCTGCGGAGCAGTTCACACAACTCAAAGCCTGACAGGTCTGGCATCATCAGGTCCAGCGTAATGAGATCTGGGTTCACGGAGTGGGCGGTTTCCAGGGCTTTCAGACTATCGTTAACCGTCGTGGGTTGGTGTCCCTCCATGCTGACCAGCATTTTCATAAGGTTGGTGATGGTGACGTCGTCGTCTACGATCAATATTTTAGGCATTCACTTATATTACAGGCGATGGCCGAATATGGCAAGCCGCCAAAGGTGCGAGTCTTTGCGCCGCGCTTGCATACATCGCGAGGAAGCATAACCGACTCAGCTCCTTCCCACCGATCTTCCGTGATCCGCCGGGACTTGAAGAATGCGGAAGTATTAACCGGGTTTCTACTCACCTGCGATGTTCCTCCGGTCTTTTTGTGTCCGAATTTCACCTGCCATATACGCCTTGATCAATGCCCGCACACATGCATTATCGAAATGCGTGCCTGATTCTTTCTGCATTTGAGCCAACACGGTCTCTACGTCGAGTGCACCGCGGTAGGGGCGGTCGGAGGTGAGCGCGTCGAACACGTCGGAGACGGCGACGATTCGTCCGAACATGGAGATCTGATCGCCAGTAAGGCGGTTTGGGTATCCTGTGCCGTCCATGTGCTCGTGGTGTTCCGCGAGGGCGGGAATCTCGTTTCGCAATAGCCGCACATTTTTCATGATCCCCGCGCCGATGGCCGGATGTTGTTTCATGGTGTTGATCTCGTCTTCGGTAAGGTGACCCGGCTTACTGAGGATGGAGTCGGGTATACCGATCTTGCCGATATCATGCAGCAAAGCCCCAATACGTAATTGATGAAGCACCTCGGGGGTGAGGTTCATCTGCCTGCCGATGGCAACCGAAAATTCACTTACTCGTTGCGAATGTCCGTTCGTATACGGGTCCTTCGCGTCGATCGATGCAACCATTGCCTGGATGGTATCGAGGAAGAGTTCATGTGCGTCGCCGTAGAGTTTGGCGATCTGAAATACCGTCGCGGCCTGGGTTGCGAGCGTCTGCAGTAATTCGGCATCTTCGTGGGTGAAAACTCCATTCACGCGGTTGATGGCTTCGATTCCGCCGATGATCTGCGGTTGGGCGGACCCAAGTTCCTGTCCGAGTTGAACCGCTTGTGTGACGAGCGGAACGGCGATCAGGGACGTTGTTGTAATTCCGGTGATGGGTTCGGCGTCTTTAAAGTGTCGTTCATCTTCGTGGACGTTGGGGACAAAGATTATGTCCCCGCTCTCGATGGCCGCCCCGATAATGCCCTTACCGCGTGGGACCCGCAAAACGGGTACCTGCACTTCGCTTGACGAAATGCGAAGAACGATATCGTCCTTGTCCTCGTCAATGAGGAACAAGGACGCATGCTCGGCGTGGAGCAGGTCGCGTGCGTAGCGGACGATGAGATGGAGAACCAGGTCGCGGTCGAGGTTCGAACCGATGATTCCGATGATGTCGATCAACGCCTCGAGGCGCGCCGTCCGCTGCTGACTGGCTTCCAAGAGCATGGCTTTTTCGATCTCGGATGCCATACGCGCGCCGAGCATTTGCACGATCTGCAACGGGGTGAGGGAATAATTAAAGACTTGCACAACGCCGATAGGTTTGCCTCGCACGAGCAGGGGAGCGGAGATGACGTTGCGAAGCCCCTCTGAACTGCGAGACACTTTTTGCCAGCGCTGGTCGTTCGCGAGGTCTTCGATCACCAGCGGCTCCGGCTGACTCATGGTCGCGCCAGCGATGCCCGCGTTTGTATTGATGCGCCTGCCAATTAAACTGTTGTCGCTGTTGGGTCCCCGAATGACTTTGAATTCCAGTTCGTCCTGTTGTGAGTCAAGCAGGTAGAGTGTGCCCGCATTGCCGCCGCAGACTTCGATGATCAGGTCGAGCATCTGGTTGAGGAGATCGTCCAGCTCGGTGTTGCTGGCGATCTGGTTCGCGCGAGTGAGGATATTGTAGAGTTGCGATGTATCGTCGGTGCCTGGCTGTTTGCGTTTGCCTGCTTTTGCCATGAAGGGGATTATACGACTGGTTGACTATTGAGTACCCTGATCCGTGTTTAAGAGACCAACGTTAAAACCACCTTGGGGGATTAGTTGGGCGATTTGGGGGCGAACTGAGGCCAGCGATTAGATACGATACTCATGAGTTTTGCAACACTGACAGGCTTAAGTAACACATAGTCGGCCTTGCCCTCGAGAGTCTTCGCGAGGAAAAGGTCTGCAGTCGTGACGATCACGACCGCGTCTGCCCAGGTATCATGCAAACGTATTTGTTCAAAAATTTCGATACCGGAAGCATAGGGCAGATGGATATCAAGGACGATCACCAAAGGTGCGGGGCTCAGAAGCCGTGCAGAAAAATTCTTCCCCGTCGTTTCCACGTCTGCCTCGAAGCCAGCCTGTTGAAGTGCTAGTTGAAAGATCTCGCCAAGTTTGGGATCGTCTTCAATGATCAACGCAGATGGTTTGGTCATGCAATTCCCTCGGTGGTTTTTTGCAATGGCAATTCGATGATAAAAGTACTACCAACTCCCACCTCGCTCCGAAGCTGGATCTTGCCTTTCATCAATTCAACAAGCTGTTTCGTGATGGCTAATCCCAATCCAGTTCCCTGATTTTCATTCGTGCTGGAAGGATCGACCTGGCGGAATGGTTCAAATATATAGTGCATGGCGTCCTCTGGTATGCCTTTGCCGGTATCCGAAACTTCGATGACCCAGGTTTCATCCCCTTGTGCGTATAGACTTACTTGAATTCTACCTTTTTTCGTAAATTTGATTGAGTTACCTACTAGGTTAACAAGAATCTGTTCCAAGCGTTGGAAATCACCATAAAGAGTCAACGGGATGTTCGGATCAATATTCGTAACAAATTCCAGACCCTTTTTCTGAACGAGAGCGGCCACGCTGGCTTTAATGCTTCGGAGAAGATCAGCTGGGGAAAAACGATCCTCAAATAACCGTATCGTTTTCGACTCGATCTGCGCCTCATCGAGTAATTCGTTTACGAGATGGGTCAGGTAGTTCGTGCTGTCAATGATCTGGGCAACAGCATCTTTCTGCCTATCGGTCAGGTCACCGAAGGCATTGATATTCATTAATTCGGCGTATCCAAGGATGCCGCCCAACGGAGTTCTTAACTCGTGGCTAACCTTGGCCAGTAGTTGACTCTTTAAACGACTGGCTTCGAGTGCCTGGTCGCGTGCCAAAGCCAGGGCGTCTTGGGTGCGGCGTAGTTCGGTTATGTCACGCGCCACGGCTTGAAAGCCTACAACGCGTGTATTGTCTTCTATGATCTGAACATTCTGCCCGAGCCAGATCTTGCGGCCATCGGCGGTTATCGCGGAGAATTCATAGTATGTGTTCTTTTTTCTCACAATAAACTGGTGACCGTAAAATCTTTTCAGTTCAGTGTGAGATTCAGGGGCGGCAAGTTCGAGGTAGTGTTTTCCGACAACTTCCGATTCTGAATTGTAGCCGAGAAGCCGCAGGGCGATTGGGTTGGCGTAGGTGAAGCGGCCGTCAGAGTCTGTCCTGTAAATAATATCGCCCGCAGATTCGACGATCTGACGATATCTTGCCTCACTGACTATCAGAAGACTCTCAGCGCGTTTGCGGGAGGTAATATCCGTGATCGTGATTACCCGACCAACGACGCCATCTCGACGATCGTGAAGTGGCGATAACTGAAGCTCGTACCATCGTTGGCTCTCGCCGTCTCCAATCGTGATTTCATCCGTAGCCTGTATGACCCGGCTGTATCTTTCCGTCAGATCCGGCCATGCCGCAAAAATATCACGAGCCTTCCTGCCTAATACATCATTGTTTGTCATTCCCAGGGCTCGCAAGGCGGATGGGTTTATATCCACGATCCGGTTTGCCATGTCCAGGACAATCATGCCGGATTCCATTTCATCGACTACGGTGGCGCGCCCTATGGGAGAAAGGTCTACAAGCTGAAACCCGAAGATGCCCCAGGTAAAGGCGACCACTGTAATGGTAAATGCGAAGGGTGTTAAATCCAAATTTGGGACTGGACCCAAGTCGAACAAATAGATCGCGTTCCCGATCCACGGCGCCAGTACAGCCAGGAGTAGGGCAACGGATTGGCGACGATAGATCCCTTTCATTCTTCCAACGGATCGGATCACGATGCCCGTTCCTGTCAGCAGCAAAATGTATGAATAGACTGTGTGAACCCAGAACCAGGCTCCGTAAGACACTTGTAGGACGGAGAAGTTTTCGGTGCTAATAATTCCGATCTTCGTCCAGACCAGCCCATGCGACTCGGTCGTGAGTACCAGGAGAAACGTAATGATCGGAACGATGGATAATGTCCCCATAGCGCGGAAGGTCAACCATTTGGCCTGATCGGCATGATGAAATGTGAAGCCCACCCACATCAGCGGGACGAGCACGATCCCCAGATATTGAAGTTTTCCCCAGAATACCTTTGTCTCAAGATCTGCGCCTGCCAGTTCCAAGGCGTATCCGATCGACCATTCCGCAACCGCAGTCGCAAGGAGGGTTAGCCCAATTGCACCTGAGTTTGTCCGTCGCGACCAGGCGTACAAGGCTACCCAGCCGGAAATCAACGCGGCAGCCAGCAGCGGGAGGATGTATGGCGTATATACGAATTGCATCTGGTTTACCTGTTCATTGCGATGATGTATTTGCGTTACGTATCAAGAGTTTAATCCCCCTCTGACATGGTTTGTATTGTAATTGTATGGCATTATTTATGCGTCGAAGCCGAGGCTGCCGCCTCACAAGGCGTCTGGTCGGATCTTCTCTAGTTAATCGTCAGGCGTGTTGCTGGCCGGTATTTCGAAACCACGTGACGATCTCCCGAGTTCATGCTGTCATCAATTCATCCACCGCATCCGCAAGTTCCCTCAAATTGCTTACCCTCAAGACATTATTACAAA
>CAZFDL010000046.1:0-17068 GCA_964517905.1 uncultured Anaerolinea sp.
CCCCTTTGTAGACTTTGAGCAAACCGCGGAACGACGCGCGTCCACCGCTCTTGCTGATGGACTTGGATGTGACCTTGCTGGTGGTGTTCGGCGCGAAGTGATACATTTTGCCGCCCGCGTCCTGGGTCTGACCTGCGCCTGCAAACGCCATGGAAAGCATCTCGCCGCGCGCGCCGGGTTCCATCAGGTAGCACGATGGATATTTCATCGTGACCTTCGAACCGATATTCGCATCCACCCACTCATGGGAGGCATTTTCAAAAACCTTCGCGCGTTGGGTCACCAGGTTGTACACGTTGGTCGACCAGTTCTGGATCGTCGAGTAGCGCGAGCGCGCACCTTTTTTGACAATGATCTCGATCACGCCGGAGTGGAATGAGTCGGTGGTGTACTGCGGCGCGGTACAACCTTCCACGTAATGCACCGATGCGCCTTCGTCCACGATGATGAGCGTGCGCTCGAACTGACCGACGTTTGCCGTGTTCAAACGAAAATATGCCTGCAAGGGTAAATCAACCTTGACGCCCTTCGGAACGTAAACGAACGATCCGCCGGACCACACCGCGCTGTTCAACGCGGCGAACTTATTATCCTCGATCGGAATCACCGTCCCAAAATATTCACGGAAGAGGTCAGGATGCTGCTTCAGGCCGTCTTCAATGGAGAGGAAAATCACGCCCTGCTTTTCGAGATGTTCCTGAATCGAGTGATAGACCATTTCCGACTCATATTGTGCGCCCAAACCCGCAAGGAATTTGCGTTCCGCTTCGGGCACGCCGAGTTTGTCGAAGGTGCGCTTGATGTCATCTGGAACATCGTCCCAGGATTTTTCGCTCTTCTCTGTTGGTTTTACATAGTAAAAGATATTTTCAAAATCGAGTTCCTTCACCGAGGGTCCCCAATTGGGCATCGGACGTTTAACATAGTGATCGAGCGCTTTAAGGCGAAAATCGAGCATCCATTGCGGCTCGTTCTTCATGCGCGAAATGTTCTCGACAACTTCGCGGTTCAAACCTCTTTGCGATTTAAACGTGTAATTATCATCACGGTCATGAAAACCGTATTTGTATTGTCCAATATCTTCAAGAATTTTTGTATCTTCAGTCATGCTGGTCTCCAAATGATGCGAATTCCGGTAATTCCGGTTTCGCGCAACTAGGCCGCGACTTCCTCGTGCTTTTCACGAACCCAATCGTAACCTTGCTCTTCGAGATGCAGGGCAAGATCGGGTCCGCCCGATTCGACCAGGCGACCATCGAGCATGATGTGGACGAAGTGCGGTTTGATGTAATTCAACAGGCGTTGATAATGCGTGATGACGAGAACCCCAAGCTCAGGGCCGGCAAGAGCATTCACGCCTTCCGCGACGATGCGCAGCGCATCGATATCCAGACCTGAATCGGTTTCGTCCAAAATGGCGATCTCCGGTTTCAGGGTTGCCATCTGCAGGATCTCGGCTCGTTTCTTTTCTCCACCTGAGAAGCCGTCGTTGAGATACCGGCCCGCAAAATCCTGATCCATCTTCAACATCGCCATCTTTTCCTTCAATAGTTTGCGGAACTCCGGGATTGGCATCCCCTTGTCTTCGGGGTTCTGTGCGCGGCGGCGGGCGTTGATGGCTGTTCGTAGGAAGTTGGCGACCGTTACACCAGGGATGGCAACCGGGTATTGGAACGCGAGAAATATCCCCAAACGTGAACGTTCGTCAGGCTCGAGCTCCAATACATTCTGCCCTTTGAAATAGACCTCACCCTGCGTTACAGTGTAACTGGGATGCCCCATCAACGTGTATGCCAGTGTGGACTTCCCCGTACCGTTCGGTCCCATGATGGCGTGAATTTCGCCTTGTTTGACCACGAGCGAGAGCCCCTTGAGAATTTCTTTGCCTTCGATACTAACGTGCAGATTCCTAATTTCGAGATGCGACATACGTGTTTTGCTCCTGACAGATTTAAGCCATTACTGGCGTTTATAGTGAATTTAGCGGGATTATAGCAGGGCAACGACGAAAAGTCAATATTTATGATATTTTTCTAGTATATTGACAATACAGAAACAGACGGGTATACTGCCCACCATGAAAAGCACGAAAGAGAAAATTTTAGACACATTGCGCCGCAAGCCGAAGATCGCCATCAACGATCTGGCTGAGACGGTTGGAATCAATGCGATTTCTGTGCGACATCACCTAACCAATCTCACAGCAGAGGGATTGATCTCTGCGGAAGAGGTGCGACATGGCGTGGGGAGACCACGATTGGTTTATTCACTCACGCAGGATGGAATGGAGCACTTCCCCACCAAATACCTGCGCCTGACTACCAAATTGTTGGCGCAAATGAAAGAGTCGATGCCTGCGCCTGAAGTGGCAAAGTTGTTCGGTCAGGTGGCGGAGGATATGGCAAAAGAATATTCTGAGCAGATTCAAGGTCTAAGCATGGAAGAACGATTGGATTTCATGAAAGTCATGCTTGCACAGGAAGGATTTACAGTAGAATGGGAAAAAAAGGGCAGTGAATATCAGATCCACGAAATTTCCTGTCCGTACTATCAGATCGGCGTTGCGCATCCGGAAGTCTGCACGGTTGACCAGACGCTTATCTCCAGGATGCTGGCGCTTCCCGCCCAAAAAGTACAGTGCATCCTTGATGGAAGCGCACATTGCACGTATGTGGTGAACACCGAAGTAAAAAATTAGGTCTCGATACGGACTTAATCCCAATCGACTACCAATAAACAACGAGGAGCTATGAGCGAAGAAACAGTCAACGAAATCAAGTGGACAATCCACGAAACACATCCTGAAATGGTCCAGTCGGCGAGGGAAAAACTTTCTGAAGTGGTTGACCCGGAGATCGGGATGCACATCATCCAATTGGGATTGGTTCGCGACATTTCGATCGACAACGGCATTGCACATGTGAAAATGATCCTCACCACCCCGTTTTGCCCGTACGGTCCTGCCATGATCGAAATGACCAAGGCTAAAGCCGTCGAAGGACTCAACATGCCCGTCACGATCGAAATGGGAATGGATATGTGGGACTTCTCGATGATGGAAGACCCGTCGGCACTGGATTGGGGATTGTACGCGTAAGTGTAGGAAACTGCTACGCCGCCGAATCAGACACCCACGGAGAGCGACTCGCTTGAGTCGCTCTTTTTGATTCATGACATTCGGCAATCTTCCGCAGGAAACTCCACACTATTGTGATATTTTTCACAGGTGTATTATGCTATCAAACAAATATTCGTTTATGCACATATAAGAAGGCAAAGATGGTTAATCAGACAGTTAAACAGGAAAAAACTCAACTCGAAGCAGATTTTTGTTTTGCACTTTCGGACCCGACCCGGATTTTTATCCTCTACGCGCTTAAAGAATCGCCGATGAACGTCTCCGAATTGACCCACGAGTTAGCCATCCCCCAACCCAGCACCTCGCGGCATCTCAGGGTGTTGCGCGAACAAGTTCTTGTTCGCACGGAACGGGAAGGAACGATGATCACCTACCATCTCGCTGACGAGAGAGTTATTCAGGCTATGGATCTGCTGCGCGCCGTCATGCGGGATCGATTCGTGGAAAAAGCGGGTCTCGTCCATCAACTTGCCGAGGAGTAGATATGAAAAAGCGTTTCCCTTCATGGACCTTGGGGATGGTCGGAATTGTGATCATTATCCTCGTGCCAGTCCTTTACTTCCTCCCCCGCACGAGTAGAGCATCGAGCGATCCGCGGGATTACCTTCCCGTAAAGCCGGTTCATGTAGATCACAAGGACATCATCAACGGTGAATTCAAAACTGGCCAGGAAGTCACTCGCGCGTGTTTGGAATGCCATGAAGACGCTTCCGTGCAGATCATGGGAACCACACATTGGACGTGGGAGTCGAAGGAGTTCGATGTTCCGTGGCGCGATGAAAAAGTGACCATTGGAAAGATCAATCAGATCAATAACTTCTGTATCGGTTCGCAGGGCAATGAAAATAAGTGCATGACCTGCCACGCCGGCTACGGCTGGGAGGATGGTAAAGAAACCACACTGGCGAACCCAGAAAATGTAGATTGCCTGGCATGCCATGCACAGACAAGTACATACGCCAAGGGAACGTATGGTAATCCAGCTGAAGGTGTCGACCTTCTGACTGCGGCGCGTTCCGTTCGCGCGCCGACGCGAGAGAATTGCGGCAAGTGTCACTTCGATGGAGGCGGCGGGAACGGTGTCAAACACGGCGATCTCGATGAAAGTCTCTACTTCCCCTCCGAGAACAACGATGTTCACATGGGCGGCGAATTGAACATGCAATGCACCGACTGCCATTGGACGAAGGACCATCAAATCCTCGGGCGCATGATCGCTGACAACTACACGATTGAGCCAAAAGAACAAGTCGCATGCGAACAATGCCACGTTAACCAAAAGCACGCAGATGAGCGCGTCAACACACATCTCAACTCTGTCGCGTGCCAGACCTGCCACATTCCCGCCCTCGCCCTCGAAGATCCAACCAAGGTCTTTTGGGATTGGTCGCAAGCCGCTCAGGAGGGACGCGAAGAGGACCATTTCACCTATTTGAAGATCAAGGGCGAGTTCGTCTACGAAAAGAATTTTGCGCCAACGTATCTCTGGTTCAACGGAAACAATGAATACCGATACCTGCTGGGCGACAAGATCGACCCGAATGGGATCAACTACATCAACAAGCCTGCGGGCAACATCGACGACTCAACCGCTAAGATTTTCCCGTTCAAATTACACATCGCCAAGCAACCCTACGATGTGATAAATCAATACCTGCTCCAGCCTGTCACGGCGGGCGAAGGCGGCTTCTGGACCACGTTTGATTGGAATTCCGCATTCGAACTCGCCGAGCCCATCACGGGTTTGAAGTATAGCGGTCAATACGATTTTGCCACCACATACATGTACTGGCCCACGACACACATGGTGCAACCTGCCGATCAGGCGTTGCAGTGCGAATCCTGTCACGGCGAAAATGGGCGCATGGAATGGGAAGCGCTTGGCTACCCCGGCGATCCCATCGAATGGGGTGGAAGGGATATTCAGCCATGACGATAATCATAAAACCAAAACTTCTGATCGCTATCGGATTACTGATCACGATGGCCGCGCTCGGAATGGGAACGGCTCTTGCCCAGCCTCGATCTGCTCCGGCACCCCAGGCTTCGCCTCTCCACCCGACTTTTAGCTTGCTTGATGCAAACGGAATCAACGTACTCGATTCGGGCAGGGCGATTTCAACCATGCAGACGTGCGGGCAATGCCACGACACCGAGTTCATCCAATCCCACGCGTTCCATTCCGACCTCGGACTGAGCGACTACCAGAACACAACGGACTTCAACGCCAGTACAGGAACTTTCGGAAAATGGGACCCACTCACCTATCGGTACCTCTCACAACCCGGTGATGAGCGGCTCGACCTCGCGACAGCGGAATGGCTGATGCTCTTCGGCACCCGGGCGGTCGGCGGTGGTCCGGCGGAAATTTCGCGCGATGAAACGCGACTCACCGATCTCAAAGTCAGCAAAGAAAATCCCGAAACGGTGATCTTGAAAAATGGAGCGCCATCCGTTTGGAATTGGAACACTTCAGGCACAATGGAAATGAACTGCTTTCTGTGCCATCTTGAATCTCCCAACACAGCCGCCCGCGCCGTCGCGATTCGCGCCGGCGAATTCGACAGAGCGAACACAGCCACATTACTCGGCTTGGGGATTGTAAACAAAGCGGGCAAGGATTGGGTTTGGATCACTAAAGCGTTCGATGAAAGCGGTAAAGTAATGGCCGGGCTTTTGAAAATTCAGGATCCGACGAATGCCAATTGCGCGGTCTGTCACGGAGAGGTGCACCCAGAGTCAACCGAACCGCTCACATTCAACGCGTGCGACTTGAACTATCCGCAGACCGCCACAACCGGACAGGTCATCTCTGCACAGAAGATTTCAGCCTCCGGTGTGAATCTGAGCCGAAAAAATGATCTCGATCGCTCGTGGGACATTCATGCAGAACGACAATTGCAATGCACCGACTGTCACTACTCACTGAACAACCCAACGCATTTGCGTGAATTGCAAGGCAACAACCCCAACCACCTAATTTACGATCCGCGTGCACTTGAGATCGGCGAATATCTCGAACGACCCGACCACAATTTTGCGCGAGGGCAGAGCGCACAATTTAACGTTGCGCCTGAACTGAAAGGGACGATGCGCCGTTGTGACTCGTGCCACGATGCCGACAAAGGTCACGCGGATTGGCTTCCTTATATCGACACACACATGGGATCGATTGCCTGCGAAACATGCCACATCCCGGCGATGTACTCGCCCGCCATCCAATCCTACGATTGGACTGTGCTGACGAAAGACAGCGAGCCCATCAAAACCTGCCGCGGCGTGGAGGGCGACCCGGATCTAATCACTTCATTGATCACCGGTTACGAGCCTGTTTTGCTCAATCGAACGAACATTGACGGGAAGCAATTGCTTGCGCCTTACAACCTCATCACCACTTATTTCTGGGTTTACGAGGATGCCAACGGAAACATACGCCCGGTTCGACTTCTTGACCTCGAGGCAGTCTACTTTGAAGGCGGAAATTACGCGTCCGATGTCGTATCCGTTTTCGATGCGGATGCGAACGGCACACTGAACAACATCGAACTTAGGATCGACTCGGCGGCAAAGGAAGAGTTGGTGATGTCAAAACTCGCGGCGCTTGGACTTGGCAACCCACGCATCGAGGGATTGATCCAGCCTTACAGCATCAATCACAACGTCACACAAGGCAAGAATGCCATCAGGGAGTGCAGCGCCTGCCACAACGAAGAGTCGCGGGTCACACAACCTATCATGTTATCGGATCATGCGCCAAATGGCATCCTGCCAGCGTTTGACAGGGCGAATAACGTCGATGCTACCGGCGAGGTCATCATGAACACGGACGGCGCGGTGTATTACAACCCGGTGCCTGGGAACGACGCCATGTATGTCTTCGGCTCCAGTCGGGTTGATTGGATCGACCGGCTCGGCGCGCTGTTGTTTGCTGGTTCACTCCTTGGTGTAACCGGGCATGGGACACTGAGATATTACACAGGACGGAAGAGGGCAAGGCAGCAGGGAAAGGTCAAGCGGATATACATGTACGATGGCTATCGCCGCTTTTGGCACTGGCTACAGACCATCTCGATAGTGTTGCTCCTCCTAACAGGATTGATCATCCACAGACCGGACATCTTCGGCGTGTTCTCGTTCAATGGCGTTGTAACGATCCATAATGTGCTTTCCGTGATCCTGGTCGTCAACGCCGGGCTGTCCGTTTTCTATCACATCGCAACCGGCAGGGTGAAAGAATATATCCCCCGACCCTACGGTTTCTTTGACGACGCGATCGTGCAGGCAAAATACTACGCGGCTGGAATCTTCAAGGGCGAGCCGCATCCTTTCGAAAAGCGACCGAACCAGCGAATGAATCCTATCCAGAAGGCAACGTATTTCATGATCCTCAATGTACTCCTGCCTCTACAGATCGTCACGGGCGCGCTAATGTGGGCTGTACAAAAATATCCTGAAATTGCCGGCGGACTTCCCTTCCTGGCGCCATTCCACTCGCTGATCGCATGGACGTTCGGAACATTCATTCTCGTTCACGTATACATGACCACAACAGGCGCGACGCCGCTCGAAGCCATGCGCGCGATGGTGACGGGGTATGAAGAAGTGGAGATGCATGCGGAAAAGAAAGCTGAACGAAGTAACAACAAAGGAGACTCAAAATGACCACTGCTTCCATCATTAGGACCAGACCTGAAAAGCCCTATGTCCATCCCTACTTCGGAGGGATGGTTCTGGGGTTCGTGTTATTCCTTGCGGTACTGCTGACAGGTAACGGACTCGGCTCCTCCGGCGGTACGACGCGGCTGGTCACTTTCGTCGAAGACAAGATCGCGCCGGAACATGTCGACCGAACCCCATATCTTCTGAAACTAGCCGGCGGGACGAAGAATCCGCTCGATGACTGGATCATTCCAGTTTTCTTTGGTGCATTGTTAGGCGGATTCTCATCCGGCATGATCTTCGGCCGCACAAAGATCGAAACAACCAAGGGACCGAACGTATCCGACCGCACGCGCTGGCTGATGGCCTTTCTCGGTGGGACGATCTTCCTGTATGGGGCGCGCATGGCGCGTGGTTGCACTTCGGGGCAGGCACTCACCGGCGGAGCAACTCTTGCCGCGGGCTCATGGGTGGTAATGTTCGCCATATTTGCCAGCGCATATGCGCTTGCCTACTTCGTCCGTAAACTTTGGAACTAAGGAGGACGCGATGAACTTCCCACTTGAACCTTTTCTCACCGTCAGTGCCGCCAACCCGTGGACCTATGTGGTCTTCGCCTTGATCGGATTCGCCTTCGGGTTCACGCTCGAAATGTCCGGCTTCGGCAACTCGCGCAAGCTCGCCGCGCAGTTCTACTTCACCGACCTCACCGTGCTGAAGGTGATGTTCACTGCCATCGTAACAGCGACGGTATTGATATTCGGCGCTGTCGGTTTGGGCATCCTTGATTTCGGAAAGGTCTGGGTAAACCCCACCTACCTGTCCTCCGGAATACTAGGCGGGCTGATCATGGGTGTCGGCTTTATCATCGGAGGTTTCTGCCCGACCACGTCCCTCGCCGCGGCCTCCACAGGAAAAATCGATGGTATGTTCTTCGTCCTGGGCGGATTCTTCGGCGCGTTCCTATTTGGCGAAACAGAACAATACTTTACCCAATGGTGGAACAACTCCGGCTACTACGGCCGCCTCACCCTCGACCAGGTGTTTGGACTCCCAACCGGATGGGTTGTTCTGCTCGTGGTATTGATGGCGCTCTTCATGTTTTGGGGAGCCGAGCAACTCGAACGCATCTTCGGCAGGAAAGACCTGCAAAAAGAACCGAGAATCCGCATTGCCGGCGCGGCGGCGCTCCTCGCGCTCGCGCTTGGAGTAGTGCTGATCGGTCAACCCGGAACGGAGGAAAAATATAGCGCGGTTCGAATCGCACGTACCGTCAACGAACAGCCCTTTGCGTTCAAGGCGGATGTCGCGCTCGCTCAAAGACTCGTCCACGTTTCGCCGGCAGAATTGTTCAAGACGCGTTACGTCCAGAAGATCAACCTCATCATGCTCGACGTGCGCCCCGAATCGGACTACAACCTCTACCATATCAACGACGCCGCCAACGTTCCGCTCGGCGACCTGGCACGCGTAGTACCGGACCTTTTGGCTGAGCCGCCTACAAACAGTGTGTTCGTCCTCATGAGCAACGACGAAACCGCGGCTACCGAGGGATGGAAAATGCTTGTGGCGTCCGGAGTACCAAACGTATACATCCTCGACGGCGGCATCAACAATTGGATCGCGTTCTTCGGTGAACGGGACGAATTTCGCCCCCTCCCCGCTGCAGGGGTGGATCAGCTCAAATTCCTGTTCCCCGCCGCACTGGGCGATCGATACGCCTCCTGCGATCCGAATCCCATCGAGTACGAAGGCCTGGAATTCGAGCCGGTCATTCAACTGCAACTTCCGCGCGACAAATCTGGCGGCGGTTGCGGATAACTTCACTCTACGAAAGAGACCCTCACGCTGTGAGGGTCTCTTCTTGATTTGTGTCTTTTCACTCTTCGGCAATCGTGATCGTTTCGATCGCGTCGCCCGGAGTGACAGACCCGGGCTCGCGACGCGTGATCGCATTCACAACATCCATACCTTCGACCACTTCTCCGAATATCGTATGCTTGTTGTTCAGCCACTCGGTTGGTGCAAACGTAATAAAGAACTGGCTGCCGTTCGTTGCTGGACCCGAATTCGCCATCGCGAGCAAGCCCGGTTTATCAAATGTGAGACTGCTGTCGAATTCATCGGCAAAGGAATAACCCGGACCGCCCGAACCGGTGCCGGTCGGGTCGCCGCCTTGTGCCATAAAGCCATCGATCACGCGGTGGAAGATCAGTCCATCGTAAAAACCTTCGCGGGCGAGGAAAACAAAACTATTCACGGTAAGAGGCGCCTTGTCTGCGAAAAGTTGAACAACGAACTCGCCGCCTTTCACCAGCTTGAACGTTGCGGAATATTTCTTCTCCAGATCGAGCGCCATTGGCGGGTACGAGTCATATGAGAAGGCGGATTCCGAAACCTCAGGTTCCGGGGTCGCCACAGATTCCACCGGCTCATTGGTAACTGGCGGCAACGTTGAAACCGGAAAATCAGGCTGCTCAAAACGCCCGTTATTCAGAAACATATATCCGAGCAACAAGACAACAATAATGATCACGCCCAACCCAATCACGCGCGTTCGCTGTTCGGTCTTTCTTGCTTGCAACTGCTGCAACCGTTCTTCGATCTGTTTCTTATTCGCCATTTCTACTTTTCTCCTATGTTGAAATTATCAACCGGCTTTGACGCCGATTCTTTCATTGAGCTGTCGTACCCGCCCAGACATGTGGCGCAGTACAGAAACTGCGACTTCGGGGCGATCCATCAAAATTGTATTGAACGAATCTCCGTCAATCACAAGCACGCGCACCTCGCCGCGCGCTTTTAACGTGGCTGACCGCGGCATCGCTTCCAGAATCGCCATCTCGCCGACAAACTCGCCCGGCCCGCGCGAGGCGATCACATTCTCCTTTTTTCCAGCGGAGATAATCACATCCACGCGGCCGCTGACGATAATGAACAACGCATTACCGGGATCCCCCTCCCTGCACAGTGTTGAACGGCTCAAGAACAACTGCTCCTGGGCGATCTCGGCGATCTTTTCAAGGTCCTCCGGCGAGAGTTTCGAGAACATCGGAATCTCCCGCAACAAAAGGATTCGCTCCAGCGTCGAAAGCGTTTTCATCGTTTTCATTTTCACCTCGCCATCCACACGGGCAAGCGCGCCGCGCGCCGCGTGCCTCACAAATTGCACCGGGTCGTTACGCAACACGCGCAAGACCGGGTAAAACTCCTTTAGAGCAAGCTCGGGCACTGCCCTGGCAGCCAGTGCGCGCAACCAGTAGTCCCGGTCCTTTAAAAGCAGGAGAATCATTTCGCGCACAGACATCGTCGCATCGATCTCGTTTTGGAACACCCCGGCTCGATCCAAAATTGGCAGGATCTCGCGCGTTACTTCCTTATCGCCGAGCGTTTCGAGCGCCTCCAGCGCGGCGGCGCGCGCGTTCGCATCGCCCGCGTTCAAACTCTTGCGCACAAGATTCATCGCCTGTGGATTGCCGAACAATCCCACCGCTTTGACCAGGCGCTCCTCGCTCAGCGCCTCGCGGTTGCGCAGGGTCTGCTCGAGCAGTCGCGTGGCGGCGCCATGATGATCGTGCGGAACGGACGCGAGCAACATGCGAAGGTGGCGGATATTCGAGACTTCGCCCTGAATATACCTTCTTAGGGTAGCTTGAATTTCGGGGTCGCCCGGCGGAACCGCATCCAGCGCGGCATCCACCAGATGACCGTCCATCGTTTCCAGGATGGGCATCACCACGCTTCTCGCCCGGACCCAAGCCTGCTTCAAAGTGGCAGAGGCAATTCTCCGCACCCCGGGGTCTTCGTCCGCCAGCCGCGCCCCAATGGACTTGATCGCCTCGTCCCAATTCAATTTGGCTGCAGTTTTGATCGCTTCGCGCCGGACAACGGGCGACGGGTCATTGAGCGCATCCAGAATCGGCTGAGGAGTGAACCGTACGGTCGAGTTTGGTTTCAGATTTTCTAGTATATGACCGTACGAGTCAATCGCAATGCGACGCTCGTCTGCACTCTCCGAGTTGAGCAGGCGTGAAAGCAGGTTAAACGCCCGGCGACTATTGTTGAGAAAAATCAACACCACAGCCGCGTGCGCACGGATCTCCACATTCGGGTCCTTGAGCATTCGCTCGAGGCGGCGAATCAGTTCAGGTGATGGATCCGCTTCAAGTTTGGGAAGAACCGTAAGCGCCTGTTCACGCACAAAATCATCGGTATCCTCCAGGCCGGTCATGAGTTCGTTCAACAGCGACTTCGACCCGAGTTGTGCAAGGGCTTGAATGGCTGCAGCCCGCACGCTGGCATCCGCGTCGGCAAGGCGGGGAATCATGTCGGGAATGGAAACCACACTGCCCATCTTCGCCAGCATCTCGATCGCGAGACGGCGCGTGAACGCCTTTGGGTCATTGAGCGCGCCGAGTATGATCTGTACCGCTGCGGGATCTCGCTGATACATCAAGAACGCGTCATCCCCCGCGTGGAATACCTCCGCGCGGCCCGCGCGCAGCGCATCGACCAATGCCTCACCATAGGCAGGGATCATTTTTCGCGTGAGATGCACGGTGACAACCGCGGTGACAACACCGAGTAACAACACGACTTTTGTGTCGAGAAATTGTTTACCGAGAATGATCAACAAGCCGGAAATGATCACACCGATCTGCGCAGGCACGCCGTTGTTGAACGCCAGTACCTGCCCGCGCCGCTCGGAGGGAATTACATTGAACAACGCATTCCATGCTGTGCCTGACAAACCTCCAAGAACCACGAGTTGAGAAAATCTTGCGAATACTGCGCCCTGGAGATTGAAAAAGAAATAAAAAGTTATGAACCCAACCACGTACGTTAATGGCATGATGAGAACAGTGTTTACAATCCCAAGCCGTGTATACAACCGGTTCGCCAGCAACAACGAGACTACGAACGTGACGAGAGTGGTGATTCCGCTGAAGGCGCCTTTGAAGCCAGCCAAGCCTGCCTCATTGCCGGCAAATTCGATAGCGAGCGTTTCACTGAACGGAAAATCGATCGCGAAGAACAACACCGAATACAGTACCGAAGTGACCGCGACGATCTTGAACAAGCTCGATTGCGAGACAAACTCGTACCCGGTCCGCACATCCTCCAGCGGATTGAAGCGTTTCGTGAGCGAAATGGTCTCAGGTTTGAAGTAGTTCCGCGCAACCGCTCGGGTGGCGAGAAATCCCACACTGAGCAGAAGCGCATAGAGCAAAACCAGGTTTTCCGTCCCGGCAAGATTCGCGAACACGCCGGTCAGGGCATTGCCAAGCACGCTTCCCAATATGCCCATGCTGGTAAAAAGGGGAAAGAGTCTCTTTGCTTGCCGAGCGTCGCATACTTCGCCTGCGGTCGTCCAGATCAGTGTGCCGAGGATGACACTCATGCCAAATGTGGTCAGCCAGAGCAACGGAAAGATCGAAAGTTTCAAAAAGACGATGGCGAACCATTCCGCAAAGAACAATGCGACGATCCCCCCAAAGAGATACGTGACCACGCTCGCGTTTTGAAAACGGCTCAGACTCGCTGAATACATGATCGAACCCAAGAATACCACCACCCCCAAACCCATGTACATGTATGGCAGGAAGTCCACGTTCAGGCGCGCAAGGAATAAGGTGAAGGCGGCGTTTTCCCCGATCCCCTGCCCCGCTTGCACAGACAGAAACAAGATCGCCATCAATGCAACAAGGCGTGTTTCCTCCGGACGAATTTTTAACAGGGCGATGAGTTTTTCCCTATTCATGGCTGGATAATGCAGCGATTCTAGCACAATCACACCGGGCTATCCTCAATCGATCACCTGGAATCGAAAGCGCGTACCCCGACCAGGGCTTTCCGCAAACGGGGTATGGAAGTCGTCACCACGAGGCGAGTTCACCGAATATAATTACCGCATGCAGAGTCAGATCTTCCGAAAACATATCGCCATTCCGCAAGATCACGGCGCGTGGGTATTCATCCTCAGCCCTCTGCTGATCGGTGCCTTTGTCGGGCAGACGTTCAACTACGCCACCTTCAATTTGATCGTAGCGGCAATGTCTGTATTCATGCTGCGCCAGCCGATCACAGTGTTTGTCAAGATCGTATCGGGCCGCCGCCCGAAAGACGAAATGCCGGCCGCACGATTCTGGATTGTTGCGTATGGCGTGATCGCACTGGTCTCCGTTATTGCACTCGTGCTCGAAGGGTTTTATTATGTGCTTTACCTTGCGGTTCCGGGCTTGCCAGTCTTTGCCTGGCACTTGTGGCTCGTGAGTCGACGCGATGAACGGAAACAAGCCGGGGTGGAGATTCTCGCAACCGGCGCCCTGTCACTTGCCGCGCCAGCCGCGTATTGGATCGGTATTGGGCGCTACGACCCGACCGGTTGGTGGCTGTGGATTCTCATCTGGGTGCAGACGGCGGCAAGCATCGTCCACGCGTATCTACGCCTGGAGCAACGTGCGCTGGATCACCTCCCTGCGCGCGGTGACCTTTGGAAGATGGGATTTCGCGCCGCGCTGTACACAACCTTCAACCTCGCTTCGGCCGCGACGTTGGGGTTGCTCGGTTTCTTGCCGGCGTGGATCGGCCTCCCCTACCTGCTACAATGGATGGAGACCATGTGGGGTATCTTCCGCCCCGCCATCGGATGGAAGCCGACGCGGATCGGTATCCGTCAGTTGATCGTAAGCACGTTGTGGACAATTCTATTTATTGCAGTTTGGAGATAACATGGACGAATTGAAATGGGAGCTACTCACTGAAATACAAGGACGCTGGCAGGCAGATATCATCAAAGCCTATCTCGCCGCCCACGGAATCGATTCCGAGCTCTTTCAAGAATCCGTCGCCCAGTACTACCCGGCTTCGATGGACATGATTGGGCTGGTCCAAATCTTCGTGCCAAAAGAGCAGGCGCCCGTCGCAGACAAATTGATGAAAGAGTACCTTGACGCATTGGAGAATGAATGAATTTTGATCTAACCGAAGAACAACAGGTATGGCAACGGACAGTCCATGAGTTCGTCGCCCGGGAGGTTCAGCCAAAAGCGCACGAAGTGGATGTGACCAGCGAATTCAATTGGGACGCGGTGCGCAAGATGGGTCCGCTGGGTCTGCTTGGCCTGAACATCCCTGAATCCTACGGCGGCGCAGGCGTGGACTCAGTCAGTGCGGCGATCGCACTGGAGGAACTCGGCTGGGGCTGTGGATCAACCGCACTGGCGATTGCCGCGCACAACGGGCTTGGCACAACTCCGATCGTGTTCTACGGCAGTGAATCCCTAAAACGGAAATGGCTTACACTGGTCTCCAGTGGAAAAAACAAACTCACCGCGCTCGCTCTCACCGAACCGGGAGCAGGCTCCGATTTGCAGGGCGGCGTGGTCACGAAAGCATTCAAAGTTGGGAACGAATGGGTTATCAACGGCGCAAAGATGTGGTGCACGAACGCATCCATCGCGGAGTACATCATCACGCTCGTCCGCACGGATGCGAATGGCGGCTCGCGTTCGTTGAGTCAAATTCTCGTGCCCACGAATGCCCTAGGACTCAGAATCGGTCCCGCCGAAAAGAAAATGGGCTTGCACGGCGCGCCCACTCATGCCGTGACCTACGAAGATGTGCACGTGCCGCTGGAAAACCTGGTCGGCGAGGAGGGGAAAGGATTGCAACAAACCCTGTCCACACTGGACGGGGGAAGGATCGGAATCGGTGCAATCTCTATCGGGCTGGCGCAAGCCGCATTCGAGCACGCCGTAAATTATGCGCGCGAACGCAAAGCTTTTGGCAAGCCCATCGCGGAACAACAAGCCATACAGTGGATGCTGGCGGACGGAGCAACAGAGATCGAATTGGCGCGCACAATGCTGCATAAAGCCGCGTGGCTCAAGGAACAGGGACGCAACTATAACAAGGAAGCCGCCATGGCGAAGATGTTCGCCACCGAGATGGCGGAACGCGTCTGCCGTAACGCGATTCAGATCCACGGCGGGTATGGGTATTCGAGCGAGTATCCCGTGGAGAGAATTTATCGCGATGCGCGATTAATGACGATCGGTGAGGGCACCAGCGAGATTCAGAGGCTTGTGATCAGCCGCCACGTTCTGGCAGGCGAGTAACACCATCGGGAATCAAAAGGCTTTCGGTCGCATGACTCGGAAGCCTTTTTGAAATCCATCGTATCGCTTTCAATCCCCCACTGTGATCAAATCCTTAATGCGCTCATACGTGCCGGGACCGATACCAGAAACATTGATGATATCCTCCGGTGTTCGAAAAGGTCCATTTTCATCGCGATAATCGATGATCTTTTGGGCAGTCGTGGGTCCTATACCCGGCAGGGTGTCCAGTTCGGCCAGCGAAGCCGTGTTGATGTTGATCAGGTCCGTTTCAGATGGCTCCACTTCTTCGATACCGGGGGTCGGAATCACCAATGACGCGCCCTCCCCAAAGGGGATATCTAGTTGTTCGCCATCTTCCAATTGTCGAGCCAGATTGATGCCGGATTTATCCGCATCCGCCAAAAAGCCGCCAGCGGCAGAGATGACATCCTGGACGCGCGCACCCTGCGGCAGGGCGTAGACTCCCGGACGCGGCACCGCGCCTGTGATGTGAACCACGATCGGAGCCTCCGTGGGAACGGGACGCAGTGTCACCGCCGTCCCACTCGGATTACGCGCCACCAACCAGATCAGTGCGGCGACAAACAAGCCGAAGAGCGTGCCCGAAGTGATATATAGAATCGACTTAATGATCTGCATTGGGGTATTTTACTTCAACTTCATCACAAGCATACGCTGATCCCTGCGTGTGAAGGTCATCATCGTGTTCGCCAATTTACTCAAACGCTGATAGTAACGCGGCATTTCTTCGTCCACGAGGGGAACAAAACCAAATTTCTGATACAAGGGTTCCATCGTGGAAAGACACGTCAGATACAGCGGTCGCGGGCTGTCCTTGAGCAGGCGTTCGATGACGGCACGCGCAACCCCTTGACCGCGAAATTCGGGGTGAACAGCGATGGAAGCCAATTCGCGGATTTCCTTTCCATGAGGCTTGATCTGCCCGGTGCCGATAATGCGGCCCGCCTCGTCCACCGCGACGACGAAGCGCTTCCAATCCAGATCCATGGGGTTGATTCCAACCAGGCGGATTATCTCCCTGATCTTGCGTGATTCTGATTCGCGTGCCGGACGGAGATGATAATTGCTCATTAGTACGGAGGAGATTACCGCGCCATAAAAAACAATCGGCGGCTTGGAATGACAC
>CAZFDL010000047.1:0-4790 GCA_964517905.1 uncultured Anaerolinea sp.
GAAGGTCCAAAAGTTTCGGTGAGTTGTTTGAGGAGAGGCTTCATATCGATTCCTTAGCGCCGGTCGAGGAGCGACAAGCGGGGTTTGCGGGGAGCGTATCGAGACCAGAGACTGGCACTACGACATCGGCACGGTTTCACCGACTTTGAAAACTTTATCGTTATCACGAGTGATCAGATGAACTGTCCCGTGACCCATTACTTTCCATTCGCCGCCGGCGCGGCCGACGAGCGCGGTGTTTTCATCCACGCCGAGCATTTGCTCACCTTTCTTGAGCTGTTTACTCAAGGCAAAGATCAACGGTTTAAAGAACACCGGGGTGGCATCGAAGTGCGGGACGATGAATTCCACAGGAACGACGCCAAAACCTTCCATCGTTTGCGCAAGGCGAAAACTGGGTACGCGCTTCGAAAGGATCATTGCTCCAGCCGAGCAACCCGCGTAGACCGCGCCCCGGCTCCACGCTTTTTGCAGGGACATCCACGCGCGCGAACCTTGCATCGTCTGATACAGGTGAAGCGGATTGCCGCCTGAGAAATACACGAAGTCGGCGTTAACGAGCGCCGAGTCAAATTGCGGATCGTTCGCGGACTCTTTGTCAATGATCCGCAGAGCTTGCACCTCCGCGCCAAGCTTTTGAAAGTGTTCCACTCCCATGCGCGACCAACGGTTGATACTCTCCTCGCTTTCCTGCCCGGCTGCGGTGGGCAGGCACACGACGCGCGGGGTTTTCGAGTTGACGCTCGCCAGGAGATAACGATCAACTCCATCCATCACCGGTAGATATTCACCGGCGCCAACAAGCGCAATCAGTCCGTTCATCGTTTACTTCCTCCTCCGATCAACTCCGGCGTAACCTTCTTCAACGCGGCGTGCAACAAATTCAATGTATGCTTCCAGTCGTCCACGCGGGCAACGCTGACGGGCGAGTGAGTGTAACGATGCGGCACAGAAACTGAAACTGTCGGAATACCAGAAAGCGCGCGCTGGATTCCCGCCGAGTCAGTGCCGCCTCCGCCGGGCTGGCGCAATTGATAAGGAATGCCTGCCGAGGAAGCGGTCGCTTGAAGAAAGCGAATCAGCCTGGGGTCGTGAAGAGTCGCTCCATCCGCAAGGTAGATCGCGGGACCGTGACCAAGTTTTGTGTTGTACGCGACGTTCTCGTTCCAGTTAAAATCGGGCAGGTCGTTCGCGGGCGTCGAGTCGATCGCGATCGCAAGGTCAGGGTTGCAATACTGCGCCGCCACTCTCGCGCCGCGCAGACCGATCTCTTCCTGCACCGTGAAAGCCGCGCACACATCAACATTTGCCGGCGCATGTTTGAATAACTCGATCAAGGTCGCAACGCCGATGCGGTCATCAATCGCTTTCGCCATGATCGAAGGACCCGAGCGGCGGAATTTTGTGGCAAAGCCCGCGCGGTCCCCGAGACTCGCCTTACCGGCGAGACCGAGATCGATACGAAGCGAGTCGACGGAAACTTTGCGAGTTCGCTCGCTCGAATCCATCAAATGGATCGGCTTGCCTCCGATCACACCGGGCGAGCGTTCCTTCCCAACGTATACCTGTTTGCCGATGAGGTGACGGGAATCGATGCCGCCGACAGTTTCAAAGCGATAAATCCCTTCTCCCTCGTCGGCGACGATCATGAAGCCGACTTCATCCATGTGCGCGTCGAGCATCACGCTCGTGCGCTTCTTTCCGCGCCCCGACCGGCTCGCCAGCACATTGCCCAGCGCGTCCACTCGAACCTCATCCGCATAATCTTTGATCTCATCGAGTACGATTCTTCGCACCACGCCCTCATCACCAGAGACCGCGATGGCATTGCAAAGTTTTTCGAGCAGTTTGAGTTGAGAGGGTCCGAAGGTTGGCATAGCGGGTAATTGGTAATTGGTAATTACGGTTTACCAATTACGCTTCATTTAGTCGTCCCATGTAATGGATTCGACAAACTTCTCATCAAGCGACGCGATGAACTCTGCGAGCAATCGCCCCGCGCGCTGAATGTCTTTGATCGCGACCGACTCGACAGGCGTGTGCATATAGCGAATGGGGAACTCGACCAGCGCGGTGGGAATCCCCTCAGCTGTGACTTGCATCGGGTCGGCGTCCGTGCTGGAATGTGCGGTCGTCACATCCAAAAACCACGGAATCTCCAGCCGCTCCGCAAGCTCCTTGAGCTTCGTATGCAGGAATGGGTGGATATTCGGTCCCATGCACAACCCCACGCCTTTTCCCATCGCGTGAGTTTGCCAGCCGTTCGCGCCGGGTCCCTTCGCAAATGTGCCATCCACGGCAATCGCAATATCCGGGCGGATCTCGAATGCCGATGTGTACCCGCCGAGAAAACTCGTCTCTTCCTGCACAGTTGCAACCGCCCACACATCCCACGCGTGCGTCTTGGATTGCAACTCCTCCAGGCAGACGGTCAACGCGGTGACTGAAGCACGGTTGTCAATTGTGTGACCCGAGAGAATGTCACCCGCCAGTTCGATCGGTTCATTCGCAAAGGAAACGAGGTCGCCCACTTTTACTTTTTTCTCCACTTCCCGTGCGGTCAATCCCGTGTCCACAAGCAGATAACCGATATCGAGCACCCCGTCGCCCGCGGATTCAGGGAGCAACCTCGAGGGGGGCATCGCGATCACCGCTGGCAGATCAACTCCACTCGACGCGTGAACCGTCACTTCCGCGCCCGGAAGCACACGCACATCGATCGAGCCAATGTTGGTGATGCGCAGGAATCCATCGACCACTTGAGTTACCCGCATGCCGATCGCGTCCATGTGTGCGGCGATCAGGATGGAGGGTCTCTTTCCCCTGCCCGAACCGCGTTTAAGTCCGTGCAACGAACCGACGCGGCTGAGACGCGTTTCATCCACCAGCGGACGCCATTTCGCTTCGATGAGTTTCGCAACAGGAGTCTCATTGCCTGAGACTCCTGAAACAGAAATCAACGATTTCAGAAAGGGCACGATGTCGGTCATGGGGATGGGAACGGCGTTAGCGAAGGCGTGAGTGTATTCGGCGGCGGACCCGTGGTATTCGTTGGTGGAGGCGTGAACGATGATGTAACGGTGAAGGTGATGGTGGGTATGAATGTGGAGGTGAACGTGGCCGACGGCGTAGTTGTCGGTGTACGCGACGGTGTGAACGTAAGCGTTGGCGTGTTCGTCGCCGGTTGGAAGGACGTGGGTGAGAGGGTCAAAGTAGGCGTGAAGGTTGGTGTATTGGTGGATGTGGGAGTGCTTGTAACTGTCTGTGTAAGGATCAACGGAGTGAGGCTTTGCGTTGAGATTTGAAGGGTGCCTGTTATCGTGGGACCAACCGTCGAAGTTGCCAGTGTCGGCGTAGGCGTGACCGCAGTCGACTCGGGAGCGAGCACCAAGGCCAGCCACCCAATGCAATAGCACGGAAGTGTTGCCAGCGTGATGACGATCAATGTGAGACGGCGTCGTGCAATTGCATCAGATACTTCGGCCATGATGGTTCGATTATAATCCATCAGCATAAGGTAGTTCCCAAAGATAGCCGCACAACCCACGAAGATCTTGATATGTTCTCTCGGAGGCTTCCCTGATCTCTGTGGCTTAGAAACAATCAATCATGATTCCACTACACCTTCGTATATCAGGCTTTCTCTCCTATCGCGATGCCGTCGATTTGGATTTCAGTTTATTCGATCTTGCCTGCATCTCCGGTCAGAACGGCGCGGGCAAGTCATCCCTTTTGGACGCGATCACGTGGAGTCTATTCGGTGAAGCGCGCGGCAGGAGCAGTGACGTGATCAACCTGCACGCCGATGTAAAAGCCGCCGAGGTGATTCTCACGTTCAAGCATGAAGATAATATTTATCGCGTGCAACGCTCACTTCCGCGCAACAAGAGCACCGTGCTGGAGTTTCAGATTCTAAGCCCTCACCCCGACTCTCCTACAGAGGGAGAGGGTGTATGGAAACCGCTGACGGAAAAGACCGCGCGCGATACGCAATCTCGCATCGAGCAGACCCTGCGGTTGGATTACGAAACCTTCGTTAACGCCTCCTTCTTTTTACAGGGCAAAGCCGATCAGTTCACGCAACAGAACGCCGGCAAGCGCAAGGATGTGTTGAGTAACATCCTCGGTCTCGAAATGTGGGAGACCTATAAGGATCGCACTGCTGAGAGGCGAAAACGGATCGAAGCCGACGTGGAAACGATCGACGGGCGCATCGCGGAGATCGACGCGGAACTCGCCGAAGAAGAGGCGCGCACGCTCAGGCTCGGAGAACTTCAAACGACGCTGAAGCAATTGTCTGCCGCGCGGGAGGCGCAAGAGTCGGTCCTGCAGAATCTAAAGCGGAACGCGGCCTTGGTGGAGGAACAACGTAAGATGACCTCCACGCTCGCGGCGGGACTCGAACGGGCGCGCGCGGCTCTCGCTTCTTTGGAGAGTCGCCTTGCCAAGAAAGAAGCGGAGCGCGCTTCTTACGCGGACCTGGTGGACCGCTCCAGGGAGATCGAATCTTCCTACAAGGCCTGGCAGAAAGCGCGTACAAACCTCGAAGAGCTGGACAAGACCGCGGTGGAATTTCACGAACACCAAAAGGAACGCGCGCCGTTTCAGGAAAAGATCGCGGTGGAAAAAGCGAAGTTGGAGGAGGAGCGGCGTTCGTTGTTGGCTGAGGAAGAAGAGATCGGTAATCAGTTATCAGTGAACAGTGAATTGAAGCGCGGGATCGAGAAAACCCGGGAACTATTGAGCGAATCGGAGGCCAGGGTCAACGAACGCATCAAGGTTGAAAACGA
>CAZFDL010000047.1:4890-17046 GCA_964517905.1 uncultured Anaerolinea sp.
AACTATTGAGCGAATCGGAGGCCAGGGTCAACGAACGCATCAAGGTTGAAAACGAGCGGAACGCCGCGCGCGAACGCCAAGCCGCGTTGAACGTGGAAAACGACGCGCTCAAAGCGGAAATGAATCAGCTTAAGGAGCGGATCGAAACGCTCAAGTCTGCCGACGGTGCGACGTGCCCTCTCTGCGGTCAGGAGTTGAGCGAGAAACACCGAAAATCCACCCTCAAGCAGCTGGAGGAGGAAGGCAAACAAAAAGGCGATGCATACCGCTCCAACCAAAAAGAATCGGTTGAGTTGAACGATCGAATTGGCAGACTCGAATCACAGATCGCCGGTCTCTCCACCGCCGAAAATGATCGCGTGAAATATGCCAGCGAGCTCTCCGGGCTGGCGGAGCGCCTGGAGCAACTGGATTCGCTCGCCAAGGACTGGGAATCCACCGGCAGGAAACGCTTGAAGGAAGTCGAAAAACTTCTCGTAAGCGGCAAGTTTGCCGTGGACGAACAGAAACAACTAGCCAAACTAGACAAGGAACTTGCAAAACTTGGCTATGACGCGTCCGCGCATGATCGTGCAAGAGAAGAAGAAAATGAACTGCGCCGCGCGGGAGATGACTACGTCAATCTAAAATCGGCCAGGGAAGTAAGCAAGCAGATCGTAAGCGAAATTGCAAACCTGCAATCCGAGATGGGAAATCGCAACTCTGAGATCAAGGTCCTCGAAGCCGATTATCTTGCCGCGCAGGCCAGCCTTGACTCTTCGGAAGCCCAACTGCCAGACCTCGATGAAGCGGAACGCGATCTATTCCGACTGCGGGAGGAGGAAAACCGCGCCCGCGGCGAACTTGGCGGCGCGCAGCAACGTGTGGATGTGCTGAAAACCCAGCGCGCCCGCAAGGCAGATTTTGAAAGGGATCGCGCAACCCTGCAAAAACAGGTCGCGCGGCACCGAACGTTGGAACAAGCTTTCGGCAGGAATGGTGTGCCTGCGTTGTTGATCGAACAGGCTTTGCCACAGATCGAGGAGAAGGCAAACGAACTTCTCGATCGCCTGTCGGATGGCAGGATGTCCATTCGATTTGTGACCCAAGCTGAATTTAAAGATAAGAAGCGCGAGGATCTGAAGGAAACCCTCGACATTCAGATCAGCGATTCGGCGGGTATCCGCAACTATGAGATGTATTCAGGCGGTGAGGCGTTCCGCGTCAACTTTGCGATTCGGCTCGCCCTTTCGGAAATCCTTGCCCAACGCAAGGGGGCGCGCCTGCAAACGCTGGTCATTGACGAAGGTTTCGGTTCGCAGGATACCCAGGGACGCCAGCGCCTCATCGAGGCGATCAACATGGTGAAAAACGATTTTGCGAAGATCCTTGTGATCACGCATCTTGATGAATTGAAAGATGCATTCCCGAGTCGTATTGAAGTGGAAAAGGGCGAACGTGGGTCGGTCATACACGTGGTCTAACGATTCAAGCCGAAAATCCTGGTTAAGTGTTTGACCTCCTACCATCCGTCCAATGATTTTATTTCTTCTCTCCACAGTTTTCTTCCTCGGGGGCATCGTCACCATATACTGGCTTCACAACCAGTATCATCTCGACATCGTCGTCGAGCCAACCCCTCTCTCATCGAAGCCGCCGCTCATATCCGTTTGTGTCCCCGCACGCAATGAAGAGCGAAATATCCGCAGATGTGTGCAAGGGATACTGAATCAGACGTATCCAAACCTCGAAGTCGTTGTTCTGGATGACCGCTCGACCGATTCAACTCCATCCATTTTGGCGGCTATCGCGTCCCAAGACTCACGCCTCCGCCCCATCAGCGGATCGGACCTGCCCGAAGGCTGGGCAGGCAAACCCCACGCCTTGTTTCAAGCCTCAGCCTCTGCGCGTGGTGAATGGATTTGCTTCATAGATGCAGATACGTTCCTCGAACCTTCGGCTGTTTCATCAACATACGCCAAAGCCGTTGAAACCCGGGCGGACATGTTTACCATCATGACCTTCCAGATACTCGGTTCGTTTTGGGAGAGAACTGTCATGCCGTTGGTGATGACCGCCCTCTCGGTGGGATTCTCGCCGCGTAAGGTAAATGACCCGACGACAAAAGATGCCATCGCCAATGGACAGTTCATTCTCATCAAACGCACCGTGTACGACGCCATCGGCGGGCACGAGAGCGTGAAGGACCGGATCGTCGAAGACAAAGCCATCGCTGAAAAGGTCAAATGGAATGGATATCGCCTGATCGTAGCCGACGGGATGAAGGTGGCGAAGACCCGCATGTACACGTCCCTGCCAGAGATGTGGGAAGGCTGGACGAAGAATATCTATCTTGGCTTGCGGGACCAGGTCGGTTTGTTATGGCTCGGCGCGTTCGGAGCGTTCCTGGCGGTAATGGCTTCGTTGTTCCTTCCCATTTGGCCTCTGCTGGGTTTGTTTTGGTATTTCAAGGAGGGCAGTTGGATGGCATTGTTGGTCGTGATTGAGTCTTTATTGTTATGGGGTTATTTGCTCTTCACCCGCGCCAAAGTAGCAATCAGCATGGAAATCTCCCCGTGGTACGCGTTGACAACCCCGCTGGGAGCGGGAGTGTTCGCGGCCATGATGCTGACTTCGGTATGGAATGTGCGGTCCCGCAAAGGAGTGGCATGGAAAGGCCGTCGATACGGAACAAAATAAAGACCCATTTAATAAACCCATCCATGGTGAGATAAAATCAAGCCGTGATTTCCCTTTCCGAATTCTTCACCATTAACCGGTCCATCATCTACTTCGTTTACGGAGAGGTCTTTTTCATTCTTGGCCTTGCCATCATCCTGCAGGCACGAAGAAATTCGCGGCTCGAATTGGCAAGAAGTCTGCGCTGGCTGGCGGCGTTTGGAATTGTGCACGGCTTGTATGAATGGGGTGAATTATTCATTCCGATCCAGGCTGAATATCTCGACCTGCAGGCAGTGCGCATACTGGAACTCTTGCAATTGATCCTGCTCGCAGGTTCCTACAGCTTCCTCATGGAGTTTGGTTTTGCTCTGCTTTATGCGGACAAGCGCCGGTCTTGGGCTCACTGGCTGACAGCTTGCCTGTTCGGTAGCTGGCTCATTGCGACGATCAATATGATACCTGCAGAAATTACCAACGAGCGTCTGTGGCGGTACCCGTCAAACGCATTTGCCCGTTATTTCATTGGTTTTCCCGGAGGGTTGCTGGCGGCTTATGCGCTGCGCAAGTATGCCCTGCTTCGTATTAAGCCCTTGAACGTCCCTCGCATTTTTCTGACCCTGCAAGTAGCCGGAGTTACTCTGGGCATCTATGCCTTGCTAAGCGGTTTGATCCCTCCGCCAGTAGATTTTTTCCCGGGCAACACGCTAAACCGCGTCACCTTCACAGAGGTTGTCGGAGTACCCCCATTGATTTTCCGTTCACTAACCGGAGTGATCCTGGTGTTCACTTTCGTCCGCGCCCTGGAGATCTTCGATGTGGAAACTGCCCGCCGCATCGAGGGATTGGAACAGGATCACATCCTCACAGCCGAACGCGAAAGGCTGGCGCGCGAATTGCATGACGGTGCCATCCAAAAGGTATACACAGCCGGTCTGTTGGTTGAGTCCGCCTCTAGACTGGCAGACCCTATTAGCGAAGTTGGAGCCCGCCTGAAAAAATCAGTACTCGTCCTTAACGATGCAATTGCCGACCTGCGGCGCAACCTCTCGGAACTTCAAATGGAATCGACCGACCGGGTGGAACCCCTATCCACACTCTTGAAGCAGATTGCCAATGACCCGAATTACGCATCCCTCGTGAAAGTCAATTTGGGAACTATGCTGCCGGAGGACATGACACTGTCGCCCATCCGATCCAGTCACGTGCTTGCGATCGTAAATGAGGCGATGGCAAATATTGTCCGCCATGCGCAGGCAAAGAATGTGGAAATCCAGGCTCAGGAGCATAAAGGGCAGGTACACATTGTCATCAGGGATGACGGAATCGGTTTTTCCTCCGAACAAAAGTCGGGTTATGGATTGCGCAACATGCGAGACCGGACACGCCTGCTCAATGGAAATTTGTCTTTCACAATCGACAAGGGCACAACCGTCACGCTCACCCTGCCATGGATGGATCAATAAGCGAATGAACAAGACCCGCATTCTTATTGTAGACGACCACGAAATTGTCCGATTGGGATTGATGACGCTGTTAAACGACCAGCCGGATATGGAAGTGATCGGCGAAGCCAGTACTGCGGCAGAGGCGGTACAAGCGGCTGAATCATTACGACCCGATGTGGTTTTAATGGATATTCGTTTGCCTGGCGAGGGCGGCATTGAAGCTACAAGTCAGATGACACGCCTCACCCCGAATAGCAAGGTCGTGATGCTTACTTCTTATGCAAACGACGAACTGGTTGTGCGTGCCATCCGTGCGGGCTCGGTAGGATATGTATTGAAGCAGGTTGGAAACGAAGAATTGTTGCGTGCCATTCGAGCGGCGGCACGTGGCGAGGCATTACTCGACCCAGCCACAACGGCACGATTGCTCTCACGTGTCCGAGAAGCAGAACGTAAATCGGAAGAGGACGCCTTCCGCGATCTATCGGATCGTGAAATGCAGGTTTTGGTCCATCTTGCCAGAGGAAGGACCAATTCAGAAATCGCCGCGCTCTTGAAGCTGAGTGAAAAAACCGTGGGAAATTATGTCAGCAATATATTCAAGAAACTTCACATGAACAACCGCATCCAACTTGCGGCCTATGCGTACCAGCACCATATATTCGACCGTTTATGAAGGGAAGCATAAATGCGAAGCCCCGGAATGTCCTCCGGGGCTTCTGTCGTTCATCAGGACCGGGACGCCTCGGCACTGATTTGAGACTGATTTCTACTCTTCCGGTGTATGGTAGCCTTTTGCCTCTTCCTGCAAAGTTGCATCGTCGAAAGTCGTGCCATGGCATGATTTACAGGCAAAGTTCAGGCCGACCTGTGAAAGTGAATAGGTTTTTTCGACATCCCCTTCCTTCACCGTAAAGAATTGATCGAAGGTGGTGACATCGATTGCCATTAAGTGAGTGCGCACATCGCCGCGGAAGGTTTCAGGGTTGCCCTGCGCATTCTTGACAATGCGGGGCATATGGCATTCCACGCACGCGACGCTTTCCATGCTCTTGCGGTTCTGGGCTTCTTTGAAATGGCAGTTCTCGCATTGCGTGCGAGTGGTGGGCAAGCCTGCCTCGCGGAGCTGCACAACGCCTGTGTGGGGGTCATGACAAACAACACAGTCAATCGCGATATGCTTGCTCTGGAAGAGTTCCTCGTATTGTTCATGGTGTTCGATGAAACCGCCCTTGGCATCAACAAATTCCTGGGCGCCGCGGTCGTGGCATTCACCACAAAGTGCGGATGAGCGTTCGACATCTAAGGCAACCCCGCGCGGATCGCTGGCATGCAGACTTCCGGGTCCGTGGCAAGCTTCGCATTGAATGCCGGGTTCAGCCCAAGTACCTATGATGCCCGGCAAATCATCCTGATGGGAATCAGGAGGCCAGGAGGAGTAGCCGGTGGTATGGCAGGTTCCACAGTTATAGACTAAGCCCGGTTGATCCTTGGTGGTCTTACCGGAGTTATACAACACAAATCCTGCATCCTTACCAACATAGTCATTGGCGTAGTTCCACTGGTTCTTGTATTCCTTGTGCTTCTCAGCATCTGGCGCTTCACCCTTGGGCGAGGTGATAATGTAGCCGTTCTGGTCCATGAAACGGACTTTCCAATTGTAGCCACCGATGACATAGGAAATATCGTCCCAGGTGTAACCTTCTGGCAGCGGGATCTCCCCGTTCTTGTCGGCAAAGGGGTAGGCGGGTTGCTTGCCGTCCACCACTTTGTTCAATTTCCACGGGTGACCGGACATCATAAACGTGTCATACAGTGCCTCATGGCACTCTGAACACGCGGCAGAACCGACATATTGCGCGCCTGTCATCTCGGCTGCCGGGCCGGCGGGACCAGGAGGACCCGCGGGACCCGGGTCACCCTTGGGACCTTGTGGGCCAGCTGGCCCAGCACAGCCAGCCAAGGCCAGCGCGAGCAACAGAACACCTGATGCGATGACAAAGATCGTCTTTCTTGACATGGTATTCTCCTTAGTTTAGGATTGAACCACGAACTGATTTGTCTTTGGCGTCCATCTGCTCATGGCACTGGGGATAGGAACCATCCCTTACTTTCCATTGTAGAGATTAATACAAGTTAAATGCAGAGGAAATATCCCCGATCCAAGTAGGGTAATACCTCCCGACTTTCGCCTGCTGCTTGGCGATGAAATTTCGCCCCTGACGGATATTCCACTCCTTCAGGGGCAGGGTTCGGGTAGGAAAGAACCGGGTATCACATTAAATATAGGACATGAATCACTTTTTCAATTATGCAAATTGGGTTATCTTAATCCATATTCTACGATTAACTACTCGTGACCTAAGGCTCATCTAAATATGTCGCATCCAGATCCGCTCGGAGCAGAAAACTCCCACAAAGGGACGAACATGTTTAAAAGCCCGCTGTTTATTGCGATCGCGGCAGCGGTCATTGCGCTGGGTACATTTGTTTACGTGACCGATGCGCCCGCCTATGCTGGGACACACTCTGAGACGTGCGCCAACTGCCATGTGATGGATTCGATGTACGAAAATTATTTTCACAGCGCGCACAGGGAATGGGCGGAATGTTCGAGCTGCCACCTGCCCCACGATAACATCGTGAATTACTATTTTGAAAAGGGACGCCAGGGGATGCATGATGTGTTTGTGTTTAGCACGGGGCAGACGCCGGAGGTGATCCGCGCGAACGAACATTCGAAGAACATCATTCAAGGGAATTGCATTCAGTGCCACGAAGAGGCTGTGGAAACGATCATGATGGGTGCACAACCGTACGACCGGTATTGCTGGGAGTGTCACCGCAACATCGCCCACGGACCACGCGGCGAATCGATCGCGCCCTTTCAGGACTCGAATTTATATCCTGTGAAATAATTTGAGGTGACGGTCATTCGCTCGCTGACCGCCTCCGGTTTACTCAAAAGGAGATTTGTCCATGAAGAAATACACAACATTCATACTGGTGGGCATTATCATTCTGCTTGCCGCTGTATTGACCGGCGTGCTGGTATTCATGAAGAACCAGCCCGTTCAGACACGTTCCTTCGAGCCGCTGGTGGAGCTCGCTCCCATGGAACCCGATTCGGAAAAATGGAGTGTGGACTTCCCCAATCAGTATGCTACATTCTTGAAGACCGAGACGAACAATGTTGACACGACCTACGGTGGCTCGTCGGCGTTCTCATGGCTCGAGCGCGATCCGCGACAGGTAATCTTGTTCAAAGGTATGCCCTTCAGCAGGGACTACAACGACGACCGCGGTCATGCGAATGCGTTGGAGGATGTGCGCGCCACCACACGATTAAATCTCAATGACGACGACCCCAAACGAACACCGGGAACCTGTTACTCGTGTAAATCCTCCGACAATCCGGGTCTTTGGACCGAGCTGGGCATGGAGACGTACGATAAGATGTCCTTCAATGACCTCACTCCCGAAATCAACAATTCGATCGGATGTGCCAACTGCCATGAGACTGGCACGATGAAACTGGTCGTCACAAACCCCGCGCTCAAAGAGGCTCTCGAGGCGCAGGGCAAGGATTGGGAGACATTTAGCCGCCAGGAAATGCGCACGGTCGTTTGCGCCAACTGCCACGTGGAATATTATTTTGCCGGCCCCGGCAAATACCTGACCTTCCCCTGGGCCAAAGGCACCCGCATCGAACAGGTCTGGGAATATTATGAAACCACCCTGTTCGACGGAAAGAGATTTTCCGATTGGTCGTATCCCGATACCGATACGCCGATGCTGAAAGTACAGCATCCTGAATACGAATTCTTCACAGCGGGCTCCACGCACTACAATGCCGGCGTCTCCTGCGCGGACTGCCACATGCCCTATGTTCGCGAAGGTGCGGCCAAGTTTTCCTCCCATGATGTTCACAGCCCGTTACTCAACCCCGAGCAGGCATGCGGACAATGCCACACGGACAGCGAGTATGTCGTCCGACGTGTGAACGTCATTCAGGAACAGGTCGCAACAACCAAACAGGATACCGAAGACGCGATCATTGACGCCATCAACGCGATCAAACTCGCGGCGGCAAACCCGAACCCCGACCAGGAACTCTTGAACCGAGCACGCGACCTGCATCGCAAGTCGCAGTTCATGTGGGATTTCGTCTCTGCCGAAAACAGCACCGGATTCCATAACCCCGAATATGCACTCGAGATTTTGGCTGAATCGACCAACCTCGCGCGGCAAGCTCAAATGCTGGCAGCGCAATCGGTGAACGATATGTCGCTCCTACAAGTGGGGACGTATTACCAAACGACTCCGTAAGATTGAAAGTGACACCGGGAAGGCGCTCCTCATCAGGAAAGCACCTTCCCGGTATCACAAAGATGACAGTGGTATAGTTGGTTGTTTGAATTGCACGGGCTACAAAATCCATTAATTGCGAGAATAGAAGAAATGAATCGAATTGTTGTGTTTATGCTTTCAACGGCGATGTTGTTGAGCGCCTGCACGCCAAAAGAGGGGATCGAGGTACGCGAGGCGCGGGCAAATCCCGCCTCGCAAGGCGCCAACGGCGCGGTATATTTTGTCATCCACAATTATTCCGAGGCAGATGATGCGTTGATCAGCGCCACTACCGAGATCGCCGAAGCCGTGGAAATTCACGAGACCAGCATGGTCAACGATGTGATGCAGATGCGGATGGTTCCTTCGGTACTGTTACCCTCGGGCGAAGGTGTGGAATTCGAGCCGGGAGGTTTGCACATCATGCTCGTGAATCTGAAGGAAACGCTCGAAATCGGGGCCAGCATCGAGATCACCCTGCATTTCCAGACCCATGCGGATATTCCCGTCACTGTAGAGGTGCACACGGGCGGTGATCCCGGCGGCCATTAGAAAAACCGGGGAACCTTTTCAAAAAGGCGGGCGTCTACCGACCACAAGGAGACAGAATGAAAAGGTTTTTACTCATCATAGTTACACTTTTGCTTGCGGCATGCTCTGCACTGCCCGCTCCCACCGCCGCCCGATTGCCGGAACGACAAGTATGGGAAGATGCCGACATTGCTCATTACCGGTTCGAGCTAACCCTAAGCTGCTTCTGCGCGTTCCGCGATCAGATGCCATTGACGATCGAGGTGCAGGACGGTGAAGTGGTTTCGATGACCTTCCCGGATGGGCAGCCCGTTCCCATGGACGACCCCAACTACGAGTTTTATCTCAGTTACGGGACGATGGAAGGAATCTTCGAGAGGATCGAAGGCGCGTTAGCCGACCCAGAAGCCGGACAGGTGACCGTAAAATATGATCCCACCTTGGGCTTTCCGCTGGATGCCGCGATCGATTACATCGAACTGGCGGCAGACGACGAGATGTACCTCACCGTATCGGGCTTCGAACAACTCCCCTAGGTAGAATCAGCCATCCATGCAGGATGAATCGAACAGGCGACTCGTATGAGTCGCCTGTTCGATTAGATCTCTCCGAGCAGAACCTGGTCCGTGCCCCGGTTGATCTCCCACGGGTAGATGATGAAGGCGTCGGTGACCGCAGCGTAATAATCAGGTCGTGCACTGCCAAACAGGTTTCGGTATGGATTGAAATGCAGGACACATGTTTCCGGGAAGCCGCCTGCGGCTGAGACACGGTTCTTTACCGCGGTGATGGTCCGTCCCGATCCCCATACGTCATCCACAATCAGAGTTGGTCTGCCCCTCATTTTCTCGTCGGCGGGGAATTGGATGAACTCGGGCCACGCCATGATGGATTTTTCCCTGGCTAGCTGGGCGGGGAAATCCACCGCCGCAGTGAGGATGTGCGTGATGCCCATTGCCTCGGCGAGCACGCCGCCCGGTATAATGCCGCCGCGCGTGATCATCACCATCGCGGTGAATTCGCGTTTAAATTGCGGGATCAGATGATCGATGAGCCGATCGACTTCTTCCCAGGTGATCATTTCGCGACGAGGTTCGGGTTGCATAAGATTTGACCACAATTCCTTTCTGCGTTCTTCCTTAACCCAGCACAGCTGCAAGCGGCGCGGGTGCGGCGACGTGAATATCTCGCCCAGCCACTTGCGCTTTCTCGGCTTCACGCGCCCACAGATACAGACAGGTATGATAGGCGGTCGTCGTATACGAGTTGACCACACTGGCGATCATCACCAGGGCAAAGAAGATGAATGCGCCGAGGGCAATGGCGAGGATGGAGATGACACCAAATTCACCGGTGAAATAGACCGCGCCTCCACCGATGGCTAGTGCGATCACAATTCCGCCGAATCCGAGAACGAAACCGATCAATCCCGTCACCCAGCGGACGCCAATGAAGCTGATGCCGATCAATAGCAGGTTCTGTTTGGTGATGTTCCAAATACGCTGCAAACCGTTTTTCAAATTCAGGTCGTCCACCACCATCGCCGGTAGGACGAGGTAGGAAGTTTCGAGCCACAACGCTTCCAACACGCCGCCGACCGCACGCAAGACTCCGGTTGCAATGCCGGCAAACAGGTTTTTGCGCCCACGGTTGTTACGCGTCGCATTGCGGAGCCAGGTTACGAGTGTGGAGACAAGCGCGAGGGTGAGAATATCGAAAAAGTCGCGCCGCACGATCGCCCAGGCGTGATCCATGCGTCCATCCCCCTCGGCAAGGTACCCGTAGATTAAATACACCGTCATTGCTGAAAAAATATAGGTGATCGCATATTGCACGAAGAGCAGCAGCAAACCCATAATACCAATAATGATCTGCCCAACTTGCGAATCGCCGAGCAACAACGCCACTCCGACGATCGGAATAATCCCGATCACCGAAACGACCATCCCGACGACCAGGGCGTAGATGGACGGCTTCAAGAGATCTCTATCTTTGAAGGCCATTCCCCAAGCCTGCTTGAGAAACGACCAACCACGCGAAAAAGCCTGCATTGAATTCTCCTCGTAATGTGTCAGCCTGAGTGGCGTCTTGCGCCACGAAGGGTCTCTACGACAGTGTCAGAGATTCTTCGCTCCGCTCAGAATGACAAGATAATTGGATTATAGCAAACTGATCGGGTCAATTTCCACCCGCCAATCCTCCAATCGAACATCTCTCAACGGCTCGGCAGGATTCGACCCGCGCAGGATGATCTGCCACCTATAAAACCCCGCCACCTTGGAAAAGAAGCACGGGACGGGTCCGATCATCCTTGAGGGTTGACGGATGATGGTTGACAGTGTCTCTGCGACGCGCATCGCTTCTTTTTCTGCAGACGCCTGATCCGCGTCCCTATATTCGAGTCGCACCAGGCGCGTGAACGGTGGATAGCCCAGCCGCTTGCGGTTCTCCAATTCGTGCTGGTAAAAGCCATCCACATCGTGCCGCGCTGCAGACTGGATAACCGGATGCGCGGGATCGAATGTTTGCAAGACAACCCTTCCGCCGCGTTCACTGCGACCCGCGCGCCCTGCCACCTGGGTCAACACTTGAAAGACGCGTTCCGCCGCGAACGGATCGGGTAGATGCAAGCCCACATCCGCCAGCACGATGCCGACGAGGGTCACCAGCGGAAGGTCGAGTCCTTTTGCCAGCATTTGTGTACCGATCAAAACATCCGCTTTGTGATTGGCGAAGTGAGTCAGGATCATTTCATGCGCGTCTTTTTGACGCGTCGTGTCCCAATCCCAGCGTAATGTCCGCGCCTTGGGGAAAATCGCATTCACCTCTGCTTCGACCTTTTCGCTCCCCAACCCAAACTCGCGGATCTGTTTACCGCCGCACTGCGGACAACTCTTCGGTTTCTGTCGCTGATATCCGCATTGGTGGCACAACAGACGCTCTCTATCTTCCACATGGAAGGTCAGCGGTGTTTCACAGTTGGGACATTTCAATACATGGCCGCAGTCGCGGCAAAAAACGTATGTGGAAGTGCCGCGGCGGTTGAGGAAGAGGATTGCCTGCTCGCCGCGCTTGAGCGTGGACTCTAATTCACCAAGCAGTTGGCGGCTGAACATCCCGCGTTGACCCGCTTTCAGTTCGTCGCGCATGTCCACGATGTGGACGGGCG